>CALBSY010000436.1 GCA_937967725.1 uncultured Alphaproteobacteria bacterium
ACTACGAGAGTGTCGCTGGGCGTCTTAGCGCCGAATGGGAAGCGGTGGCCGCGGTCGCGGAAGTCGAATCCGGTCCGCTCGGCGGCTTCGGGTCGGACGGACGTCCGATCATCCTGTTCGAACGTCACTTGTTCTCGCGAAAAACCAATTCGCAATTTGACGCCTCGCATCCGACCATTTCCAACCGTACGCCCGGCGGCTATCCGCGCACTCAGGCGGAGCGTTGGGCGCAGTTGGAACAGGCCTACGCGCTCGATCCTGAAGCCGCGCTGCAAAGCGCGAGCTATGGGCGTTTCCAAGTGCTGGGCCAGAACTACAGCAATCTCGGCATGGCCAATGCGCACGAATACGTCGCAAAGCTGGCGCGTTCGGAGAAAGATCAACTCGAAGCGTTCGAAGGCTTCGTACGCGCCAACGGCTTGGCGGACGAATTGCAGCGCAAGGACTGGGCCGGTTTTGCCAGCCGCTACAATGGCCCGGCTTATGCGCAGAACCAATACGACACCAAGATGGCGGACGCCTACGCGCGCATCAAGGCGAACCCGAACTCCGTTGCTTGAACTTGCTGGCGCCAGGGAAGCGGCCTAGGTAGCGAGCCTCATGGCTCGCTACCTCATCACGTCCGCACTTCCGTACATCAACGGCATCAAGCATCTCGGCAATCTGGCCGGTTCGATGCTGCCGGCGGACGTGCATGCGCGCTTCCGGCGCCTGCAGGGCCACGAAGTGCTCTACATTTGCGCAACCGATGAGCATGGCACGCCCGCCGAACTTGCCGCAGCCGAAGCCGGGCAGGACGTGGCGACCTACTGCCAGCAGCAATTCCAAGTGCAGAAGGACGCCTGCGAGGGTTTTCGCCTCTCGTTCGATCATTTCGGCCGCTCGTCCAATGCCCCTAACCACAAGCTGACGCAGCATTTCGGTGAAGTGCTCGAGAAGAAGGGCCTGATCGAGGAACGCGTCTCGAAGCAAATCTATTCGATCGATGATAAGCGCTTCCTGCCGGATCGTTATGTCGAAGGAACCTGTCCCGTCTGCGATTTCGAGCGCGCGCGCGGCGACCAATGCGATAATTGCGGTTCACTGCTCGATCCGATTCAACTGAAGAATCCGCGCTCGAAAATTTCCGGGTCCACCAATGTCGAACCGCGCGACACGGCGCATTTGTTTCTGCTGCAGCCCAAAATGCAGGAGAAGATTCGCGCTTGGGTCGATAAGTCGACCGAGTGGCCGCCGCTGGCGCGCTCGATCGCATACAAGTGGCTGGACGAAGGCTTGATCGACCGTTCGATCACGCGCGATCTGGCCTGGGGCATCAAGGTCACCAAGGATGGGAAGCCGCGTCCGGGCTTCGAGAACAAGGTGTTCTACGTCTGGTTCGACGCGCCGATCGAATATATCGGCGCCACGGTGGAATGGGCCGATGCGACCGGCGGCGACTGGGAGCGTTGGTGGCGGACTGACAAAGGCGCGAGCGACGTCACCTACGTGCAGTTCATGGGCAAGGACAACGTCGCCTTCCACACCGTGAGTTTTCCCGTCACCATTATGGGTTCTGAAGAGCCGTGGAAGCTGGTCGATCGCTTGAAGGCGTTCAACTGGGTGACTTGGTACGGCGGCAAATTCTCGACTAGCGAGAAGCGCGGCATTTTCATGGACCAGGCGCTCGAGTTGCTGCCGAGCGATTATTGGCGCTGGTATCTAATGGCGAACGCGCCGGAGAGCTCCGACGCAGCGTTCACACTCGAACAATTTCAACAGACCATCAACGCCGATCTCGCCAATGTGTTCGGCAACTTCGTCAACCGCATCACCCGCTTTTGCGCATCGAAGTTCGACAGCCAAGTGCCTGACGGCGGCGAAGCGGGCGAAGCTGAGCAAAAACTCCACGATGAATTCGCTCAGCGCCTGAGGGCGCTCACGCAATTCCACGAGCAGATGGAGATGCGCAAAGCCGCCGCCGAGCTGCGGGCGATCTGGGTCGCCGGCAACGAATATCTGCAAGTCGCCGCGCCATGGACCGCGCTGAAGACCGACCGAGACAAAGCCGCTGTCGGGGTGCGCACCGGGCTCAACGCCGCCGCGTTGTTCGCGATTTTGGCGCAGCCTTTCATTCCAGATGCCGCCGCCACCGTGCTTGATGCGCTAGGCGTGCCGGAGGGGAACCGCAGATGGCCCGATGCCACTGATCGCGCCGTATGGGACGCACTGCCGCGCGGACACGCGATTGCGCCGCCCGATGTGCTGTTCAAGAAAATCGAGGACGAGGACGTCACGGCCTGGGCCGCGCGTTTTGGCGGCGGCGCGTGACGCGCCGCGCTGGACGCTCGCCGACAATCGCCTATAAAATCCGCCCGCCGGCGGCGGGGAACACGCCGGCGTCGCGGAGGGGCGATCATGGAACTTGTGGACCAAGCCGTCGCGTATTTGCGCGAGGGTTTTGCCAACATCAACAATCCGAAGGGGCTGCTGATCGCGCTCGCGGCGACCATCTTCCTCGGGTCATGGCGGCAATGGGTGCCGGTCGCGGCAGTCGCAACGATCATCCATATCGCCATCGAACGGCTGGCGCCGGTGCTTGCCGGCGGCGGCGGTGAAGTGACGTTGCCGCCGCTGATGGAAGAAGCCTTTTGGACGCAGGTTTTGGTCCTGTTTCTCGGCTACCTGGTCATCATTGGCGTGTTCTTCTTGATCAAGAGCATGCTGTTCCGCGGCGGCGCAAAAGCGCATTAACGCGCGCGCGCCGCCTCGTAGAGCGCGATGGCGGCGGCGGCGGAGACGTTCAAGCTCTCCATTGCTGGCGCGATCGGAATCCGCGCGCGCTTTTCGCACGCCTCCGCCACGCCCGGGCGCACGCCCTTACCCTCCGCGCCAAGCACGAGCGCCGCCGGCCGTGGCTCGGCGAGCGCGTCGGCCAGTGAAAGCTCCACTTCGCCTTCAAGCGACAGCGTCAAATAT
>CALBSY010000437.1 GCA_937967725.1 uncultured Alphaproteobacteria bacterium
CGATGGCGCGGTCAATCAGCTTGAGGCGCGCCAGCGCGCCAACCTGCTGATCACGCATGTCGCCAATGGCGGTCTCAGTGTTCTTGGCGGCTCGCGCCAACTTGGCGGCGACAGCAGCGTCGAGCCCGGCTACATCCTGAGCCAGTTTTTCCAGCGCGGCGAAGGTGCAGGTCTCAACGCGATCGATGTCGTGGCGTAGGGCCTGATGCGTTTGCGCGGCGTCGCGCTCGCCGGCGGCGGTGCGCGCGGTCAGGGCTTCAAAACGCGCTTCCCAATCGCCCTGGACTTGCGCCAAAACCGTGCGCGCATCGCCCGCGGCGGCCTCGATACGATCTTCCACGGCAGCGCGCAGCAGGGCGACATCGTTGATGGTGTTGCTGACCGCGGCGTCGACCAATTTCAAGCGCGCCATGCCGCCCTCGTGCCGGTCGCGCAATTCGGCCAGTTCGCCGCTCAGAGCGGAGGTCGTGGCGTGCAGCGCGGCGCGATGATCCTCGGCGTTGCCGCGCACCTCGGCTGCGAGTGCGGCATCGTTCTGACGCAGCGCCTCGGCCGCTTCTTCGAGCGCGGTTTGGGCCCCGTCTTCGACGTTGGCGATCTGCACGCGCAATTGGTCGGCGGTGCGCGCGGAGTAGCGCTCGTTGTCGACAACGCGCTCAGCCAGCGCGGCCAGGCGGTCGGCGGCGTCGGCGAACGCGGCATGCATGCGCCCGCGTGTTTCGGAGGCGCTTTGCTCCATGCGCTGCTCGATCGACTCGCGCAATTCGGCAAGCTGGCGAAACAGATGGGCGGCCGCGGCGTCGGCTTGTTCGGCTGCGGCGTCGGCTGCGGCGGTCAGCTCGCTCAGGCCCGCGCTGAGACGGGCAGCGCTCTCGCGCGCCAGTTCGGAGAAGTCGTCGGCGACGGCGTGCTTTAGCGCTTCGTGCGCTTCGGTCAGCGCGTCGACGCCGTCTTGCGCACCGCGTGCGGCGCGTTCGACGCCGGCGAGCCGTTGGTCGAGTCCAGCGCAACGTTCGATGATGGCGTCGTGGGCCGCGTCGTTGTTTTCGCTGAGGGCCTCGGCCGCGTCCTCAGCGTCAGCCAGACGTTTGCGCAACGCGGCCAGGCTGCCGCTAAGGTCCTGAAGCCCGGTGTTGAGGCTGTGGGCGGTGTCGGTGGCCAGCGCCTCGGTTTCGTCCACGCGCGCGGCCAAACCATAAACCGAGCTGTCGAGGGCGTGCACGGCGCTATCGAGACCACCGACCGACAGGCCAAGGCGGCGCTCGAGCGCTTCAATACGGTGCCGGACCGCAAAATTGGGCTCGGGCAGGGGCGGAAAGAAGGATTCGTCCGCCTCGGCGGGGTGGGCTTCGACGTCGAACTCCGCCTCGGAGACATCCTCCGCATTGCCGCCGCCGTGCAGCAGCACCTCGGTCAGGTAGTCGGCCAAGCTCACGCCCCGGCGCTCAGCCTCCTCGACCGCAAGTTGGCGAGTGTCGGGGTCCACGCCCCGCAAAACCCAGGAATTCTCACTCATAACAGCCTCGCGTCCCAGCCGTCAGAAATGGGGCATCGTGCTTAAGGCCGCGTAAAACTTAGATTTTTGTTCTTTCTTAAGCTGGCCGTGCGCGAGCGCAGGGCGTTGTTCCGCCTACGTAAATGGCACACTCAAGTCTGCCGATGTTTTTCCCAGATTGGCCCGTCCCGAAGTGGGCAAATCATGTCATTCTCCTGATCGTGCATGGGCGGCTCGGCGCAGATGCGCGTTCGTCCACCTTACGGACGCCAGATTCACATGGCGTTTTGGTAAGCGTCCGGTCACTGGAGTAACTATGTAGACTCTGGCGGGGCGCGACGGAGGACCGAGGTCTGTAGATCTCTTACGCATCCACCCTCGCTCATGCGCGAAGCGCCTCCAAGCGGCGACGTCGCTGCAGTATTTCCTGAGTCTTTGCCGCGACGACCCGATGGCTTATGCGACCGCGCATGAGCGACTGCTCGCCGCGATCGGCGAGCCGAAGATGGTCGACACCTCCAAGGATGCGAGGCTCGGCCGCATCTTCATGAACCGGACGGTGCGGTTCTACCCGGCGTTCGCCGAGTTCTACGGCATGGAGGAGACGATCGAGCGCATCGTCGCGTTCTTCCGTCACGCCGCGCAGGGCTTGGAAGAGCGTAAACAGATTCTTTACCTGCTCGGACCGGTGGGCGGCGGCAAATCCTCCTTAGCCGAGCGCCTGAAGGCGCTGATGGAGGACCAGCCGATCTATGTCTTGAAGGCTGGCGATGAAATTTCGCCCGTGTTCGAGCACCCGCTCGGCTTGTTCGACCCGGAGGTCTGGGGTCAGCGGCTCGAGGACGAATACAACATTCCGCTTCGGCGGCTGACTGGGCTGATGAGCCCGTGGTGCATCAAGCGGCTGGATGAGTTCGGCGGCGATGTTACCCGTTTCCGCGTCGCGAAGATGTTGCCCTCGCGGCTTCGTCAGATCGCGGTGGCGAAGACCGAGCCCGGCGACGACAACAATCAGGATGTCTCCTCGCTGGTCGGCAAGGTCGACATCCGCAAGCTGGAAATGCACGCGCAGAACGATCCCGATGCGTATTCGTATTCCGGCGGTCTCAATCGCGCCAACCAGGGCATGCTCGAGTTCGTCGAGATGTTCAAAGCGCCAATCAAGATGCTGCATCCGCTGCTGACAGCGACGCAGGAAGGCAATTATGTCGGAACGGAGAATATCGGCGCCATTCCGTTCCACGGCATCATCATGGCCCACTCCAATGAAGCCGAGTGGCAAACCTTCAAGAACAACAAGAACAATGAGGCCTTCATCGATCGCATCTACGTCATCAAGGTGCCGTATTGCCTGCGCGTGGATGAAGAGAAGAAGATTTACGAGAAGCTGATCCGCGGTTCCGAATTGGCGGAGGCGCCATGCGCGCCGGCGACATTGGAGATGCTGGCGCGCTTCTCGGTGCTGTCGCGCCTGAAGGAACACGAGAACTCAAACGCTTTCGCCAAGATGCGCGTTTACAACGGCGAAAGCCTGAAGGAGGTCGATCCGAAGGCGCGCACGCTGCAAGAGTACAAAGACGCG
This sequence comes from uncultured Alphaproteobacteria bacterium, assembly GCA_937967725.1. Lineage (GTDB taxonomy): Bacteria > Pseudomonadota > Alphaproteobacteria > Caulobacterales > Aquidulcibacteraceae > Vitreimonas. Next base: position 3,078 of record CALBSY010000437.1, read on the forward strand.
GCCGGCGTCGACGAAGGCATGGACGGCATCTCGACGCGATTTGCGTTCAAGGTGCTGGCTGCGACCTTCAATCACGACACGAACGAGGTGGCGGCCGATCCAGTGCACCTGATGTATGTGCTCGAGCAGCAGGTGCGCCGCGAGCAATTCCCGCAGGAAACCGAGAACCGGTTGCTGGAGTTCGTGAAGGCCGACCTCGCGCCGCGCTATGCCGAATTCATCGGCAACGAGATTCAGAAGGCGTACCTCGAATCCTATCACGACTACGGTCAGAACTTGTTCGACCGCTATGTCGATTACGCCGACGCCTGGATCGAGGACATCGACTTCAAGGATCCAGACACCGGACAGCTGCTCAATCGTGAGCTGCTTAACCAGGAATTGTCGAAGATCGAAAAGCCGGCGGGCATCGCCAACCCGAAGGATTTCCGCAACGAGGTGGTGAAGTTCACGTTGCGCGCGCGCGCGGGCCATGGCGGCAAGAATCCGTCTTGGACTTCGTACGAGAAGATTCGCGAAGTGATCGAACGCCGCATGTTCAGCCAGGTCGAAGACCTACTGCCGGTGATTTCGTTTGGTTCGAAGAAGGACAGTGAAAGCGAGAAGAAGCACGAAGAGTTCGTGATGCGCATGACTGAACGCGGCTACACCGAGCGGCAGGTCCGCCGGTTGGTCGAGTGGTACATGCGTGTGAAGCAAGCGGGGTAACCGCGCGCTCATGCACATTATCGACCGGCGCTTGAACCCCGGCGGCAAGAGCTTCGCCAACCGCCAGCGCTTCTTGCGGCGCGCGCGCGCGCAAGTGCGCCGCGCTGTGCGGGAGGCGTCGAGTCAGCGCTCGATCAAGGATGCGGGCAAGGGGGGCGAGGTTTCGATCCCCGCAGGCGGCGTGCATGAGCCGCACCTGCGGCGCGCAAGCCAGGGCGGCGTGCGCGACTACGTGCTGCCGGGCAACAAGAAATATGTCGAGGGCGACACCATCCCGCGCCCGGATCAGGGCGGCGGGCAAGGTTCGCGCGCGAGCGACTCTGGCGAGGGTGAGGACGAGTTCCGCTTCGCACTCTCAGATGAGGAATATCTCGACCTCTATCTCGAAGACCTCGAATTGCCTGACCTCGCCAAACGTCAGGTCGCCGGCGCGGAATCGGTGCAATGGCCCCAGGCGGGCTCCTCCGTTTCGGGCCCGCCGGCCCGAATCTCGGTGCCGCGAACGCTGCGCCACTCGATGTCGCGCCGCATCGCGTTGAAGCGGCCGAAACCGGAAGAGATCGAGAAGCTGCGCGCCGAGATCGAGCGGCTTGAGCGAGAGGGCGGCCATTTCGACGAACTGCAGCCGCTGCGCGCGGAGCTCGAAAAGCGGATCGCGCGCACCCAACGCATTCCGTACATCCATCCGGTGGATGTGCGCTACCCGCGCCTGGAGACGACGCCGCAGCCGATCGCCAAAGCGGTGACGCTCTCCCTGATGGACGCCTCCGGCCA
>CALBSY010000438.1 GCA_937967725.1 uncultured Alphaproteobacteria bacterium
GTGTCGGCAATCACGCCGCGCAGCGTCGTCGCCGCTTCAAGCCGCCCGTCGAGACCAAGACGCGGCGCCTGCACCGCTTCACGCGGATCGCAAGCATTGCCGACCGCGCCGAAATGCAGCTTCACGCGCTCAGCGGCGGCGAAAGTGGTCTCGAGCTTCAACGCCAAGTCGCGGGTCAGGCGAACGCCGCCAGCCGAGATGGTCTCCGCATGCACCAGCCCCTCGCCCGCGAACACCGAAAAACCAATCGAGCCGGCGCCGATATCGATAAGCAGCGCGCCCGCTTCGCGCTCTTCCGGCGTCAGCACAGCCAGCGCGGCGGCCTTGGGCGCTGCGATGATTTCCTCCACGTCTGCGCCCGCCTGCTGGATGCAGGACTTAAGCGCGTTGATCGCCTCGGTCGGGGCGGTGACGATGCAGGCCTCCACGGCGAGCATCTTGCCGGGATGGCCAAGCGGATCGGCGATCGGCTCATCCTCATCGATCACGTAATTCAGCGGCTCGACATGCAGGAAGGTGAGCTGCGGCGTTGGCGCCGCCTGCATGGCGGCGTGAATGACGGCGTCGATGTCGCGCTGCGTGATGCTGGCGTTCTTCACGCGTGCAGCGCCACGCACGATCTGCGCGTTGAGACCCGGGCCCGAATATGATGCAACGACGCGCTTGATCGGCGCGCCCGCCATGGCGGCGGCTTCTTCGATGGCGACTTGAATGGCGCGCGCGCAGGCGTCGAAGTCGGCTGGCTTACCCGATGCGATGGCCGGCGCCGTCTGTTGGCCGACACCGAGCACGCGCAGCGGACGCTCCGGATGCAAATCAAGCACCGGATCGCGGCGCGCGGCAAGGCAGACCGTTTTCGACACGCCCACATCGAGAGCGGCCGCCAGCGGCGCCGGCGCGTGCATCTCGGCCGCTTCTTCATGCTCTTCGAACAGATCGAGCGCCGCTCCCATCATGCACCCCCGAGCAGCGGGCGCAGGCCGCCGGCTAGCGCGGGATGGACATGAATGGCGATGCGGCCCGGCGCGCGCATGTCGAGCTGCGACAACGGGCGATCCAGCAGGGCGTAATCGGATTGCAGCGATTCCAATTCGGCTAGCGCTTGCGGCGCGCCCTCCTCCGGCAGAGCGACTGTGGCGCCGTTCTCGAGTTCGACGTTCCAGCGACGGTCGCCCACGCGCACCAGCGCGCGCAGGCGGGCGCGCACTTCGGGCAATTCTTCGAGCGCAATCAGCAGCGGTTCGGCGGCTGGTCCCGCGCCGCGGCCCACCACCAGCGGCAGATCGGGGTGATCGGCCGCGCGTTCCGCCAGCAGGCGTTCGCCATTCACATCAATGACGGAGATCTCGCCGTCTTCTTGCCAGCGCGCGTAAGATTGCCGGCGTTCGATCTCAACCCGCAGTGTTGACGGCCACAGACGACGTACGCGGGCGCTGGCGACCCAGTCCAGCCCTTCGATGCGCGCTTTCACGTTCTCAGGATCAAGCGCCAGAATCGAGTGGCGGCCTTGCGGTACGATCAACGCGCGCACCTCCTGCTGCCGCGCGGGCGTGAGAGCCGGCGCGCTGGGCATTGGCGCAACCTCGATCTCGTCGATCGCGAAGCCAGCCGAAGCGACCGCGCCGTCAGCGGCTCGGGAGAAGGCTTCGCGCGCGTCAAACAGCGAGGAGCCGAGCCACGCCGCGCCGGCGATGCCGGCGCCGAGAAAGATCACAGCGCCGGTGAGCGCAAGCGCGAGGCTCTTTCCCGTAACCTTCACGTCGTCCTGATTGAGGCCGCCCGAAGGTTTGATACGCGCGAGACGCGGCATCGGTCCGTAATCAAGCGCGGGCGCAGCCTTGCGGCGCTTGCCGCGCGGGGGTTCGCCTCCGCGGCCGGAGCGACGTGCTCTCACCGCGGCCATGACGCGTCCTCCAGGATCCACGCGACCAATTCGTCGTAGCTCAGACCGACGTGCTTGGCCTGTTCGGGCACCAGCGATGTGGGCGTCATTCCCGGCTGAGTGTTCACTTCCAGAAGCGCAATCCGATCGCGCTTGGGATCGTAGCGGAAGTCGGCGCGCGTCACGCCGCGGCAGCCGAGCGCATGATGGGCGGCTTCCGCGGCGCGCATGAGCTGTTCGGCGACGGTATCGGGTATCTGCGCTGGGATGTCGTGGCGAGAGCCGCCTTCAGCGTATTTGGAGTCATAGTCGTACCACTCGCCCATCGGTACGATCTCGGTGACGGCCAGCGCACCGCGCTCGTGCATCACCGCGACAGTGAGTTCTTTGCCGTCGATGAACTCTTCGACCAGCACTTCTTCGCCGAAGGTCCAGTCGGGATCGAGCAATTGTTCGGGCGGACGATTGGCGCCTTCGCGTACGATGAAAATGCCGACGGAGGAGCCCTGCGCATTCGGCTTAACGACGTAAGGCGCCGGCATCGGATGGGCCTTGGCGGCGTCCAAGCGGTGCATCAGTTTACCGGCCGCGAGCGGAAGGCCGGCTTGCTCGAACACAGCCTTGGACTTGTCCTTGTCCATGGCGAGCGCCGAAGCCAGCACATTGGAATGGGTGTACGGCAGCTTAAGATAATCGAGCACGGCTTGTGTGCGGCCGTCTTCGCCCCATTCGCCATGCAGAGCGTTGAACACCGCGTCCGGGCGCACATCCTGCAGTTCGGCAATCCAGCCGGGATTCTGCGGATCGATTTCGATGACGTCGTGCCCAAGGCGGCCAAGCGCGGCGGCGCAATCGCGGCCCGAGACGAGGCTCACAGGCCGTTCTGGGCTTAAGCCCCCAAGAAGCACCACCACCCGCGCCATTCCGCGCCTCGACTTCCAACACCATCGGCGAGCGCTTTTTCTGCGCTCACTCCGAGTGTCATAACGAAACACTCCAGGGTTAAGGCAAGGTGAGGGCGAAGGTATTAGTTGCTGATTTTTATAGTAAATCCGCGTTCAAACGTGTTGCCCGCGCTTAACCACATAGACGCGCCGCGCGGTTAGCCGAGCGCTTCCTGAATGTCGGCGATCAGATCATCGACATCTTCGATGCCGACTGAGAAGCGCACCAGCCCGTCGGTTAGCCCGATCGCTTCGCGCAACGGCTTCTCAACCGAGGCGTGGGTCATGATCGCTGGGTGCTCGATCAGCGACTCTACACCGCCCAGCGACTCAGCCAACGAGAAGAGCTTCACGCGTTCGAGGAAGGACCGCGCCGCAGGCAGGCCGCCCCTTAGGTAAGCGGTGATCATGCCGCCGTAGCCGCCGCGCATTTGTTTTTTGGCGACCTCGTGCTGGGGATGGTCAGCGCGGCCCGGATAGACCACCCGCTCGATCTGCGGCTGGGCCGCTAGGAAGTCGGCGATCTTCGCCGCGTTTTCGCAATGACGCTGAACGCGTACGTGCAACGTCTTGGTCGACCGCAACAGCAGGAAGCTGTCCCAGGGCGCCATCACGGCGCCGACGGCGTTCTGCGTGAAGCGCAGGCGCTGAGCCAGCTCGTCGTCATTGCACACCAAGGTGCCGCCAATCACGTCGGAGTGGCCGCCAATATACTTCGTGCAAGAATGGCTGACGATGTCGGCGCCGAGCGCCAGCGGGTTCTGCAGCACCGGCGTGCCAAACGTGTTGTCGGTAACCGTTATCGCCCCACTGCTCTTCGCGAGCCGCGACACCGCGGCAATATCGATGACTTTCAGCAGCGGATTGGTGGGCGTTTCAAGCCAAACCAGTTTGGTTTTGGGCGTAAGCGCCGCCTCCACCGCGTTCAGATCCGTCATGTCGACGCGCGTGTAAGTGATGCCAAACTGCCCAAACACCTTGTCGAACTGGCGATATGTGCCGCCATACACATCGTCTGATATCACGGCGTGATCGCCCGCCTGCAGCAGATGGATTGCCGCCGCCTGAGCGGCGAGGCCGGATGCGAACATGAGCCCATGGCGACCGCCTTCGAGCGAAGCGAGGTTTTGCTCTAGCGCTTTGCGCGTCGGGTTAGATGAGCGCGCGTAATCGTAATCCTCCTTGATAACGCCTGGGCTTTCCTGGACGTAGGTGGAGGTTTGGTAGACCGGCGTCATGATCGCGCCAGTGGTGGGATCGGGGCGCTGGCCGGCGTGGATGCAACGGGTGGCGAAGCGCTTGTTATCGTGATGCATGGCCCGGCTCAGCGTCTGTTGGCGAGGAACTCAATCAAGTCGATCTTGGAAATCACGCCCACAACATCGGAAGCGTCCACCACGACCGCAACGTGGTCGGTGGCAAAAATGTGGAACAGTTCCTCAATACGCGCCTTCGGATAGATGAGGCCAGCGATCGGCGAGGCAATACTCTTCGCTGGCGCGTTCAAATCGAAGTCGCGTTTCTGCATCTTCGCCAGAATGTCGCTTTCGTGAACGATAGCATTGAGTTTGCCGCGTTCGATCAACGGAATTTGGCTAACGCCGTTATCGCGCATCAACGCCACGACTTCCCGCAACGAAGCATCGGCATCAGCTGTGATTGGCCGTTTTGAAGACCCTTTCAGCATTTCTTCGACGAAGCCCAGCTCGCGCTCGGTCTCCGTGAAGCCGTGCGTTTTCATCCAGTCGTCGGAGAGAAACTTCGAAACATACCGATTGCCGTGGTCCGGCGCCACGGTGACGACGACCTTACCCGGGCCAAGCTCCTTGGCGATCTCGATCGCGACGTGGACATTCGAGCCGGTGGAGCCGCCGACGAACAATCCTTCTTCGCGCACCAGCCGGCGCGCCATCACGAAAGAGTCGCGATCGTTCACCTGGCGCATGTCATCGACAACCGAGAAATCCATGGCGCGGCACTCGATGTCTTCGCCAATACCCTCGACCATGTAGACGTACGCCGTGGGCAGCGTCTTGGTATGAAAAAGATGATAGTGCACCGAACCCAATGGATCTGCGCCGATGATCTTCACGTTCTGAGCATGTTCTTTGAGATACCGTCCAACGCCTGAAGTCGTGCCACCGGTGCCGG
>CALBSY010000439.1 GCA_937967725.1 uncultured Alphaproteobacteria bacterium
CGGCGATCGAGAATGTCGGCCTAGCGACGCTTTACCCGTCCATCGCGCGGGCGCCGGGCTCGGACGCCCGCAAACTGGCGGCGGCGGAGCGTGCGTTCGTTGAGCACCTAACAGTAGAAACGGCGCCGCAAACGCCGGCCATTGGGCTTTCGTTCCAACACCGCAATCCGGAAGTCGCCGCGCAGACGCTTAACGTGCTGGTGGCGGAGTACTTGTCGCATCGCCGCACTGTGTTGGTGGGCGGCGAGTATGACGCGCTGTCGGAAGAGAGCGCCGATCTCAGCACGCGCGTCGCACAAGCCAGCGGCGCGCTGGCGAACTTTCTGACTGAGCATCAGATCGGTGACTTTGAAGCAGAACTCGCTGCGTTGGCGGCGCGGGCGGGCGACATCGAAACGCAATTGCTCGACGCCGAGGCCCGTCAACGCGAGGCGGAAGCGCGCGCCGGGGCGCTGCGCGCACGCTATCAAGCGGAGCCGGAAGAGATCGAGCTCTACTCGGAGTCCGACGCGCGCACGGCTCTGGTGGAGGCGCAGATGGAGCGCGAGCAATTGCTCTCGCGCTATCAGGCGGACGCGATGCCGGTGCGCGAGGTGGACCGGCGCATCGCGCAGTTGGAGGCGTTCCTTGCGGGCGGCGACCCGCCAAGCGTGACGCGGCGCGGGCAAAATCCAGTCCGCCAGGATGTGGCGAGCCAGCTCTATGCGATGGAAGCGGAGGCGCGCGCGCAGCGCGGCCGCGCGGCCGCGCTAACGCAGCAGCGCACCGAGGTGCGCGAACGATTGCGCGCGATGCAGATGCTTGAGCCGCAGTTCCGTCGCCTGCAGCGCGAGCGCACGATATTGGAGACCAGCGCGCAGAACTTCGCCTCGCGCGCCGAAGAAGCGCGCGCGCGCAGCCAACTCCTGGGGCGGGCCACCGACAACATCACGGCGGGGGAGCGCGGGGCTGTTCCAACGCAGGGCTCGAGCCTGCGGTGGCCGATCATGTTGGTGACGATCCTGATCGCGGGCATTGTCGCGACGGCGTCTGGGTTGTCGCGCGCGCTGACGCGGCGCTCATTTCCGACGCCGTCGAGTGCGGCGCGTGCGCTGGACACGCCGGTGCTTGGCGTGCTGCCGCGCGCCGCGCCCGCCAAGCGCGCGAAGGCGCAGCGGCCGGCGAAGAAGGGCAAGCCTGACTTGGTGCTGGTTGAGGGCGGCGCGTGATGAGTTCACCCGTTTTCTCCGCCGACGCCATTCTCGAGGCGCTCGCCGGGCAGCCGCAGTGCGTGCGCGGCGGCGGTCGCGCCGTGATGATCGTGTCGGCGCGGCGCAAGGAGGGCGTCACCACCGTTGCGCGTGCGGTCGCGCAGTCGATGGGACCAGGCGCGATCTATGCGGTGGATTTGGATCTCAAGCGCAACGCGCTTGCGAAAGCGCTCAGCGAAACCGGCGCGTTAGGACCGAAGATCGACGGGCGGCTGGGCGGCGCCACCTTCTATGACGTGCGTGCAGCTAACGGCATGTTGCTGCGCGAGGCGGTGCCGGTGTTCACCTATCATCGCGTTGCGAAGTCCCGCGTGTTCGCCGGCATTTTCGATGCGCGTTCGTTGCCGCAAGGCGCGCGCATCAGCGTTTCGTCCCGCGCGGACTATTGGATTAACGCGCGCACGGGCGGCGCCGGCGTCGTCGTCGACGCGCCCGCGCTTGAGCGCAGCAAGGTTGCGTTGAAAGTGGCGCGGCACATGGACGGCGTCGTGCTTGTGGTTGGGGCCGAACCCGGCGCCGCGCCGGCGGCGATCGCGGCGAAGGCGGCGCTCGTGGCAGCGGGCGCGAATGTGATCGGGCTGGTCTATGCCGGAGCCACGGGGCCGGTCATGGCGATGGAACGACTGCTGCGTCAGGCCGGCTGATCGAGCAACGCTTCACCATAGAAGCGCTGTTCCATGAACCAGAACACTTTGCCCGCCCCGCGCGCGGCTTGGTCCAAGAGTGAGAGCGCGTGCGGCTTGGACGCGCCCGCGACCAACGCGCTGGCCGCGCCGAAGGCGAGCGTCTGCAGCGCGCCGACACCCATGTGGCGCGCCAGCGCCGCGTAGCGGCGCTTATCCCAAGCGGTTTCGCAAGGTCCTTGGCCATAGGCGAAGGCGCGCTTCAGTCCGTGTTGAAGCCGCGTGCGTTCGGGCTGCAGGTGTTCGGTCACCCAAGCATCGGCGGCCCAGGCGAAGGTCGCGCCCGCTTCGGCCCAGGCCGCGAAGAGCGCGTCGTCCTCGCCGCCCGTTTGGTCGGCGCGCGGATCGAACGGCAGTTCCTCAAACATCGAGCGAGGCTGCAGCGAATTGCCGATGCCGTACGCACGCGGGCTGATGGCGTTGTTGCGCGGACCACGGCGCGAATAAAGGTCCTCGAAGAAGTCCGCGTTAGGCGCGCCGGCTGGCGCTTGCGCCGCGACAGGGCCGAACACGCTTTGCGCGCCGGTCTGTTCCCGGACCGCCAAGAGCGCCGCTAGCCATTGCCGCGCGGCTTCTTCGTCGTCGTCGAGCCAGGCGACGTGGCGCCCGCGCGCGAAGGCGAGCGCGACGTTGCGCGCCTGCGCCACGCCAGGTTTCGGGGCTTGGGCCCAACGGAATGGGATCGGCGTCTCGCCGTCGAGGGCGCGGAAGGCGTCAAGCGCAGAGCCTTCCGGTGAGTTATCTATCGCGACGAGTTCGACATTCTGGACGCCGCGCTGAGCGAACACGCTGCGTGCGGCGCGGACAAATGAATCCGGCCGGCGGAAGGTAGGGATGAGAACGCTGATTTCGATCATGCGAGCCTCCTCTCCAACGCGGCGCTAACCGGAAGCACGGTAAATCCGAGTGAGATCGCCGCGCTGAGCAGCCCATCAAGATCGGCGCCGCGCGTTCCCCACGCAGACGGGGAATCGGCGACGTCGTGGGTAAATCCGATTACCCAGGCCTTTCGTTTGGCCGCCTGCTTGAGCGTCGATTGCATGCGTTCGAGCCATTTCTCGCCGAACAACGCATAGGCGCGGAGCTGTGCGAGGTCGGCGCGACCGTGGTTTAGCCCGGGCAGAACGCCGCGCGCGCTGGCGAAGCGCGGCGGCAGAATGTCCTTAAAGCGCGGCGTGGTTTCCCCATAAGGGTAGGCATGCGTGCTGGGCGAGGGCGCGCCCATCTCAATCAGGATATCGCGGTTGGTGGCGAGGTCTTTTAGAGCGTCGAAGACATCACGTTGAGCGGCGTCTTCGTGCGCGTAGCTGTGACAGCCGATCTCATGGCCGGCGTTTACAAGACGTGCGATATCAGCGGCGCTGAAGTTGCGTCCGCACGGTCCTTCGCGATTTTCCATGCTGGCGGCGGCGTAGAAAGTGCCGCGGGCGCCGTGGCTTTCGAGGATGCGCGCGCCCTCCGTGCCTGCCGTGGCGGGGAAGTCATCGAAACAGACCGAGAGCAAGGGCGATTCGAAGGCCAGGCGCTCCGGCTTTGAAACGTGCCATTGCGTGTGACGGCGGCGCAGCTTGCTGGCGAGATTGCGTGGCGGAGCATAGGCGTGCAGGGTCATGCGAGGTGCTCCGCGAAACAGCTGGCGCGATAGAGTTTGAGCGCGGTGCGACGCACTGGCATCGGCGTGACTTGCGCGGGATCTCGCGCCAGATGCGCGAACACGCCGCGCAAAGCCGGGGCGAGTTTCAGCGTCTTGGCCGCCCGGTACGCGGCGAAGCGGCGTACGGCGTTCGGATGCTTGCGCGCCAGCCGCGCGAAGTTGGGTCCCGCCTCCTCACTCTTGCGGAGAAGACTCGACACATCGTCCAGGCCGGCGTGGCTGGCGGGGTTCTCGACATGAAGGATCGGCGCATGCCGGGCCGCGCGTAAGGCCCAGTCGGTATCTTCGAAGCCCCAGCCCGTGAACTGCGCATCGAACGGATGCCGGGCGAGGAAGTCTCGTCGAATGGCGAGATTGGCGGACGCAACGCTTTGCGCCGGCGCGCGTGCGCGCTGGCGCGCGGCGCGGCAATCGGATTTGCCGAAGACGTTGTAGTGAAGCGCCGTATCCCGCGTCCATGCGGCGTTGGCGAGCGACAGCCCGCCGAAGGCGACGAGCGGACGTTGGGTGGTCAGGATGCCGAGCCAGTTGGACAGAAAGCGCGGGCTGTCAGGAATCATATCAGCGTCGAGAAAGAGGACATAGCGTCCGCGCGCTTCGGCGATGAGCCGGTTGCGTGCGGCGGCGCGGCCGCGGTTTTGATCCCAGATAATGATGCGCACGGAGGCGGCGAGACGTTCGGCGGCGCTGATGACGTCGGCCAACAAGGAAGCCGAGCGCGTGCCGTCGTCAATGAGGATGAATTCCACGCCGTCTGGCGCGCGGCCAAGGCGCTTTAACAGCGTCGTGGGGTCGTGCCGATGAAACGGGGTGAGCACGCTGAGGCATGGCGTGTCCGTATCGGGGCCGACGGCGATGATGCGTTCTTCAAGATGCATAAGAAGGCCTGGTCTTTAAGCGGAGGACGGCGATGAAGGCGCGTGCGCCCGCAATATCGAGAGCGAGCGCGGCCGCTGCATACGCAGCGGCGCCGGCCGCGACTTGAAGGGCGAGACCTCCGGGTGCGAGCAAGACAACGAGCGCCATGAACGCGGTCGCGACGGCGACGCGGATCACGATCGAGAGCGGCGCAGGCAGCGCAATCAGGCGCCGGCCGGCAAGCATGAGCAGCACTGCGCCGGTGCCGGCACCCGCCAAAGCCGCTGCGCCGGCGCCTGCTGCGCCGAAGGCAGACGCAAGCGCGGCTGTGAGCGTCAATTGCACAGCGCCGGGCGCCAGCATTAGCAGCGCGCGCAGACCGGTGCGGCGCGTGAGCTGAAACGCTTCGGACCAGTAGTAGAGGTTGAAGCCGGCGGCGAGGCCGGCGAGCGCCAGCCACGGCAGTGCTCTCCCGGTTTCGGCGCGCAGCGCTTCGCCGACGCGTGGGCCGGCGGCGCGGCCGGGGCCCCGGG
>CALBSY010000440.1 GCA_937967725.1 uncultured Alphaproteobacteria bacterium
CGGCGATTACGTCGCTCTTGCTGATCTTCGATACAGAACTTTATCGCCGGCTCGATCGTGCGGAAACGCGAATGGATCGCGGCACGGTCGCGAGCTTGGCGGCGTGGGCGTTCGCAAGTTCGTCGTTCTATGCCGTGCTTCCGATTTCGCTGTGGTTACAAGGCTCGGCCGCCGCCGCCGCTGCTGCCATGGTGTTGTGGGTCGCTGGTGTCGTACGGCATTTCAGCCCCGGCGTGTCGGGTGGTTTGCCAATCGCGCTCGCGGGCGCCGCGCCGCCCGCGCTGTCGCTTATGTTCTCTCCTTTGATGATGGCGGCGATGACGCGTCAGCCGGATTGGGATCTCGCGGTTATCGCCGCTGTCGGCGGCTGTGCATTGATGGCTTACGTCACCCAAGCGCGAATGAGCGCCGCCGACGCTGAGCGCGCCTTGTACGAGGCTAAGCGGAGTGGCGATCTGCAAGCTACGCTCGCCGACTTGATGCTGGACAACGATGACACATCGGTCGTTCTGCTTGATTTGGATGGTCGCATCGTCGCCGTATCCAACAGCGTGCTGACCAAACTCGATCGTACTGACGTGCGCGGTCTCAAGTTTGAGGACATCGTGCCGCTGCCGCCGGATCGCTGGCATGAGGCATTCGAGCATGCGCTGGAGGGCAGCTGCACGCGCCACACCGAAGAAGAAGTCGTGCTGCCAGCCGGGCGTCATTGGTTCGACTGGGAAACGCGCCCGTGGCGCGACCAGCACGGCGCGCTGCGCGGCGTTTACGCAGCAGGACGCGACGTCACGTCTCTGGTCGCTGCACGTGGCAACGCCGCAGCCAATCAGGACCTGTTGCGCATCGCCCTCGACGCCGGCCGCAGCATCGTTTGGGAGGTCGATTACAAAACCCGCAGCATCAGCTGGCATGGCGACAAGCAAGCGCTGTTCGGCGACGGGTTCACCTTCGATGAGTTTGACACCAACACCACCAGCATCATTCACGAAGACGACCGCGAGATGCTGGCGGCGTATTTCGTGGACGTAGCAGCAGGCGAGGGCGGCAGCGTCGAACATCGCGTTGTGAACGCTGACGGCTCGATGACCTGGGTGCAGTCCTGGGCGCGCCGTGTGCTCGGCCGCTCCGGCGGGGTGCGCAAACTCATAGTGATGTCGAAAGATATCACCGACCGTAAACGCCAAGAGGCCGCGTTCATCGCCGCGATGCAGCGCGCGGAAACCGCGTTGCGCGCCAAACGTGCGCTGTTCGAGCAGATCACGGACGTTCCGGCCGAACCGGAGGTCAGCATCGATCAATCCGATGTCAGCGTCGCCGACATGTACGAGCATTTGGCCGCGCTGATGGAGGAAATGGACGCGCGCGATGTCGCGCTGGCGGAGGCGATGGCCTCGGTGCGCGCCGCGCGCGAAGCAGCGGAATCGGCCAGCGTGTCGAAGTCGCAGTTCCTCGCCTCCATGAGCCACGAACTGCGAACGCCGCTCAACGCGATCATCGGCTATTCGGAAATCCTCATGGAGGAAGCCGAGGCTGACGGACGGGAAACCGACATCGCTGACATTCAGCGCGTGCTTGCCGCCGCGCGCCAGCTCTTGCACCTCATCAACGACATACTCGATCTGTCGAAAATCGAGGCGGGCCGCATGGAGATTGCGGCATCGGATTTTTCCGTTGCCGAACTCATCGCGGAATCGGCGGCCACTGTGCGTCCGACGCTTGAGAAAAACGGAAACACGCTCGCAATCCACATCACTGACGATCTTGGGAGCGCGCACACCGACGCGTTCAAGCTCAATCAGTGCCTGCTGAATCTGCTCTCCAACGCCGCCAAGTTCACCCGTGACGGCGACATTGGGATTAGTGCGCGGCGCGAACGCGTGGATGGTTCAGATTGGATCACGATTGAAGTTTCCGATTCCGGCATCGGCATGACCGAAGATCAGGTCGCTCGACTTTTCAATGCATTCACCCAAGCAGACGCAACCACGGCGCGGCGCTTTGGCGGCACCGGATTGGGCTTAGCGATTACGCGCCGCATGATTCAATTGCTTGGCGGCGACGTTTCGGCGCGAAGCGAAAGCGGCAAGGGTTCTACGTTCACGCTGTCATTGCCCGCGGTGCTGCGCGGTGCGCCATCGCCGGAACGTATCAGCGCTGCAGTAGCAGCCGGCCAGGGCAAGGACCGCGTCGTGCTGCTGATTGACGACGAGGAGAGCGCTCGCGACTTGACTACGCGGTCGTTGTCGCGGCTCGGTTTTCGTGTTGAGGCGGCCGCCACCGGCGGGGAAGGTCTTGCGCGCGTTGACGCGCTTCGGCCAAGTCTGATCGTGCTGGACATCAATCTTCCCGACATGACGGGCTGGGACGTCTTAGCTGAGCTTAAGCAGCGCAGCGCCGCCATTCCCGTCATCGTGCACTCTGTCGACGATAGCCGTAAACGCGCGCTCGATGCCGGCGCTGCCGATCATCTTCTCAAACCGGCCGATCGTGACGTGCTCGCCGCGGCGGCGCTGCGCTTTGCGACGGGCGCCGAAACCACCGCAACTGCTTCGTCCCCGCAAGCGAATATTGCCAAGAGAACGGCGTGAAGAGGTTTCCATGCGCATTCTGATTGCCGAAGATCATCCCGACAACCGCGAGATGCTCACGCGCAGACTTGAGCGGCGCGGCTATGAGGTGCATGTCGCCGAGAATGGCGCGGAGGCCGTAGAAAAAGCAAAGAGCTGCGCGCCAGATCTTATCCTGATGGATATCTCGATGCCTGTGATGTCAGGCATTGAGGCTACCCGCGTGCTGCGTCAAACGCCCGATGTCAGCAAGATCAAGATCGTCGCACTAACTGCGCACGCCATGGAGAGTGCGCGGCGCGAATGCATGGAAGCCGGTTGCGACGACTTCGCCACCAAGCCGGTGGATTTCGCCGGTCTTGTCGCTCTGATCGAGAAGCACGCTGCCTGACACGCGCTCATAGTTAGCGCGCGTCAAGGTTAGCAACTTATCTATGCGATTTTTTCGAGCAGACCTGCGCGGCATTAGCGCGCCTTCAACCAACCCAGAGTAAATTAGCACGTTGGTATGGTGCTGTACGGTGTAGGGGGGCAAATGTCCTCGGCGCAGGGCGATGACCGCGCGTCGACTTCGGCGCGCCTAGGCCGCATTCTGCTGGTCGACGACCAGGCGCAGAACCGCGATATGCTCGGCCGCCGCCTTGAACGGCGCGGCTACGAGGTGATCCTGCGCGAAAGCGCCGTCGATATCGAGCGCGTTATCGTTAGCGAAGATATAGAACTGGTGCTGCTCGATTGGATGATGCCAGAGCGCTCCGGCCACGATGCGCTGCGTGGAATCCGCGCGCTCTATGATGCCGAGCATGTGCCCGTCATCGTGGTGACCGCCCTGGACGACGGCGATATCGTCTCTATGGCGCTGGAGGCCGGCGCCAACGACTACATCCCCAAGCCCATCGATTTGCGCGTGCTCACCGCGCGGGTAAAGGCCCAACTCGACCGCCGTCAGGCGGTGCTGGACCTCGACGCCATTCGGGACAATCTCGAGCGCACCGTGCAGGAGCGTACTCAAGACCTGATGAACGCCAACAAGACGCTGTCGGCGGAAATCAGCGAACGCGAGGCCGCCGAGGCGCGAGCTCAGACCTTGGCGCGGCACGATCCGCTGACCGGTTTGGCCAACCGCCGTCATTTCCTGGAAGAGTTGGAGCGCCGTCTCGGCCTGATCGGCGACGAAAAGAGCGAGTTCGCGTTGCTTTTCGTGGATCTCGATCGCTTCAAGCCAATCAATGACGTGCATGGCCACGCCATAGGCGATCAGCTGCTCCAGGTAATCGCCACTCGTCTTTCGAGCTGCCTGCGTGAGGACAGTTTCGCCGCGCGCCTTGGTGGGGACGAGTTCGCCGTTTTGCTGGAGGACGTCGCCGATCGCGAGGGCGTTGCGGCGGCGGCGCGCCGGGTGCTGCACGAACTCTCCGCGCCAATCCTGGTCAACGGTTTGAAGCTGACTGTCGGCGCTTCGATCGGCATCGCCATGTGTCCCGAAGACGGTCGTGATGCCGCGGATCTGCTCCAGCGCGGCGACGCTGCGATGTTGCGCGCCAAGGAAGATCGTGGCGCCTACAAGTTCTTCGATTCCAGCATCGACGAAGAACTCAAATCCAAGGCCGCGCTTGAAACGGAATTGCGCGCGGCCATCCCCAACGGCGACATCGTTCCGTACTTCCAGCCGGTCGTGCGGCTCGACACTGGAGAACTTTCCGGTTTCGAGGTTCTCGCGCGCTGGCCTCACCAAGAACACGGCATGATCCCGCCGGCGTCTTTCATTCCCGTGGCGGAGGATGCCGGCTTAGTTGATGCGATGTTCTGGGCTCTGCTGGCGCAGGCCTGCCGCAAAGCGCTCGACGCTCCAGGCGATTTCTCGCTCGCCGTGAACATCTCGCCCAGCCAAGTGCGCGACCAATGGTTCCCCGAGAAGGTGCTGCGAACCTTGCGTGAGTCCGGCTTCCCAGCGCACCGCCTTGAGGTCGAGGTGACTGAGAGCGCCATGATCGGTGATATTCAGCGCGCTAAATCCTCGCTTATGTCTCTCAAAAATCAGGGTGTAAGAGTGGCGCTCGACGATTTCGGCACCGGCTATTCGTCGCTGTTCTTGTTGCGCGCGCTGCCGATCGACAAGTTGAAGATTGACCGTTCCTTCGTGGCGACCCTGACAGCGGAGCGCGAGAACGCCACGATCGTTCGCGCGCTTGTAGGCCTCGGCAACGCGCTTGGTCTGCACGTGACCGCTGAAGGCGTGGAAGACAACGAGACTGCAGACGCCTTGCGCGTGATGGGCTGCGAGTTTGCCCAAGGCTATCTATTTGGCCCCGCTGTCGAATCGCCCGTCTATGTGCAAGGTCAGTTGCGCGCCAGCGCTTGATCAGGCGGCGTACGCGAACCACACATTGGGTTCGACATACCGGCCGATGTCCCGTTCGAGTTCGATAGCAACCGGCGCAAGCGCGCCTTCAACCGCGTACTCGCCAGTCTGCGCAAAACTACGGCCGCTCCACATCTCCCAGAACCCGACCGGCTCCTCGACCACCATCGAACGTTCGGCCGGCTTGATGATTTGGCCGCCGGCGGCGACGTGACTGCGCAGCCAAGGGTCGAACATGCGCCCCCGGTCGTCGGTCCAGGCGATGTATTCCTGCATGGGGAGGAACGGGTGACGGTGTTTAGCTGACGGGCGGACCGGCGCAATGACGCCGTCCAAGCCCTTACGCTCGGCGAGGGCGCGGAACTCTTCGATCATACGCCGGGCCAGGCCCTTGCTGCGGTGGATGCCCGGGACTGAAATCGCCAATGCGCCGAGCGCGTTTCGCGGTTTGCCGCAGTCGTTTGCGGCGGTCTCAACGATCCAATCCCAGCCTTCAGGCGGCAGTTCATTGAAGTCGCAGGCGAGGGGCACGCAATTACCCACTGCGACCGGATAGCCGGTTGCTTCGTCCACGAGGCAGAGTTGGCAGTCCGCGTGGTCGTCGAGCAACTTCTGATAGAAGGCGAAGTGCGCCCGGGTAAAATTGAGAAAGCCCAGCGCGCTCCATGCTGATTGCTCGATCGCCATAGCGGCCTTGCGCAATTCCGGGCTGTCGGCGCGCGTCTTCACGGCGTACCGCGTCATGGGTCACCCAAGCTTTCATTAACCATATACTTGCGGCGGCCCGGCGATTACCCGAGTTGTCCCCAGCGTTGCCCTGCGCGTCGCAAGTTCCCTAATAAAGCGTAAATCAAACGAAGACAAGCCTGAATGTGTATTTACCTTTATTAACCATAACTTGGCGAAATGCTTTGCCATATGGTTACTGAAGTATTCACGCAGAATTGGCAAACAATAATCGAGGTTCCATAAACGGTATATTGGTACTGACGGGGTATTGATGGCCGATACGCCTCGTCTC
>CALBSY010000441.1 GCA_937967725.1 uncultured Alphaproteobacteria bacterium
ACGCCAGCATCTCCACCAAGTCCCAATCCATGACGCCGGAGTCGTACACACCGCTGAAAATCAGGATCGCCGTCTTGCCGTCGGCGTAGAGCATGCGCGCGACCAGGAAGAGCGCGACGTTCTTGTATTCACGCAGCTTCAAGATGGTGCGGACGACGTTGCCGACACCGTGCCGCAACGCATCGCCGAAACGTTCGCCCGTGGTCGTAAGATCGGGAGTGTAGAGGAACATCGGGATCACGAACACGGTCAGCCACGCTGCGCACAGCAGCGTTACGACGCGGCTTGGTTCGTGCTGCGCCGGGTCGAGCCCGAACATTGGCGCTTCGGGCAGGAACGGCAGATCGACCGTGCCCGGCAGCGCAATAGTCACAAGCACGAACACCAACAGCAGCACCGACGACATGCTGCCCAACGCCAACCCCAAGCCGGAAACATGCGAAAGCGTCCCCGGCGGCGAGGCGCGCGTCAGCATCGCGTTGTGCAAAACCTCGGTGTAGACGAACGCCACGCCGCTCACGACCACCGTCAACCCGATCGCCCACAGCGGCAGGCCGGCCTCGCCGGGCAGCGCCCACCACTTGGCGATGATCGCCGCCGCCAGCACCGCGGTGGCGAATCCGATCAGCGGCTTGCGCCGCCCCATGCGGTCGGTGGCGGCGCCGAGAAACGGCGCGGTGACAGCGATGATGATGCCTGACATCGTGTGCCAGCCGGCGATGATTGATTGCCCGCGCACCGGATCGCCGATCACGACATTGGAGACGTACGGCGTGAACACGTAGATGGTGCCCAACAGCACCCACGGATTGCGCGCCCACTCAAACAGCGCCCAGCTGAACGCGCCGCGATCGATCCGCCCGGCGGGCCGCTCTGCTCCGATGCCCGCCGTCGTTTCGATCATGCGCGCGTCCTCCCGTTCGCACGCTAGCACAGATGCTGGCGTTGAAAGCCGTCCCGCTGCGTCAGGCCGCGAGGCTTTCCCCGCGCAGGAGTTTAGGCAGATCGCCCGCCGCGCCGCCGGCGTAGCGCATGAAGAAACGGCGCGCCGGCCCTATCGCGTTTACCGCCGCCAGTCCGAGCGATCGCGCCGCCCGCAGCGGCGCGACGTCGTTAGAGAACAACTTGTCGAAGAATTCCATTCCCAGCGCCATGGTCACGTTGTCGAAGCGCCGCCAGCGCTGATAGCGCTCCAGGATCGACACATCGCCAGGATCCAAGCCGAGCGTCACGCCATCGGCGATGCATTCGGCCAGCGCCGCACAATCCTTCAGCCCGAGATTGAGGCCCTGCCCCGCCAGCGGGTGAATGCCGTGCGCGCTATCGCCCGCCAGCGCCACGCGCTGGTCGATCATGCGCTCGGCCAGCTGCATCGACAGCGGATAGCCGAAGCGCGGTCCCTCAAGCGACAGCGCGCCGAGAAAATCGCCGAAACGCCGGCGCAACTCAGCCAGAAAATCTTGCTCCGGCATGTTCAACAGCGCGCCCGCCGCCGCGCGCGGCTCGGCCCAGACGATGTTCGAGCGCTCGCCTTTCAGCGGCAGGATCGCGAACGGTCCGTTCGGCAGGAAGAATTCGTGCGCCACCGCATCGTGTGAGCGCTCGTGTTTGATCGTCGCCACGATCGCCGTCACTGGATAGTCCCAGCCGATCGTGCGGATGCCGGCCGCGTTGCGCACGAACGAACGCCGCCCATCCGCCCCCACCAGCAATGGCGCGCGCAAAGTCTCGCTGTTCGCAAGCGTAACGGCTACGCCAGCCGCGTCGCGCTCGATCGACGTCACTGACATCGGCTGCACCATCCGGATCGACGATCGCGCCTTCACCGCCGTATCGAGCGCCATGCGCACATGCCGTGCTTCCACCATCAGCCCCAACGGCTCATCGCTGTCGGTGAGTTCGGCGCGGTCGAAATGCAGGTGCAGCAGCGAGGGACCGCCGCGGCGCAGGCCGTCACCCAGACGTCCGTCCGTCACCATGATCTGCTCGATCGGTTGCGCGACGTCGTCCAACGCCCCGCCCAATCCCAGCGCGCGCCACATCCGGTACGACGCAAACGCAATCGCAAAGGCGCGTCCGTCGAACGCCGGCGCCAGCGTGTCGGACGGTTTCGACGCATCGGACACCGCCACCGAGAGCCCGGCCTGGTCCAGCGCCAGCGCCAGCGTCTGCCCGACCAGCCCGCCGCCACCGAGGATCACGTCGGCATCGAAACCGCGTCCGTTGCTCATGCCGAACGATACCTCCGCGTCGTCCCCGCCGTCGATGCGGCCTCCGCGCGCAAGCAAGAGGCAGGGCGCCGCTTTTTTGAGCGATGACGCCGCGGCGCAGCGCCGATGGGGCCCGCCCGCTTGCCCGATCCCGCGACCTCAAACCCAATCGGGCGAAGCGAGGGAGAGGGCATGATTCTCAGCACAAGATATTTGCGCGGCGCTGCGCTGGCCGCGCTTGCCGGCGCAATCGGGTTCACACCGGCGGCCGCGCTGGCGCAGGAAGCTGCCGACGCCGCGCCGATCATGGATAAAGGCGATGTCTCCTGGATGATGATCTCGACCGTGCTGGTCGTGGCCATGATCATTCCCGGGCTCGCCTTGTTTTACGGCGGCCTGGTGCGCGCCAAGAACATGCTCTCGGTGCTGATGCAGGTCTCTACTGTCGCCGTAATCGGCATGCTGGCTTGGGCGTTGTGGGGCTATTCGCTCGCGTTCACCGACGGCAACCCATTCATCGGCGGGCTTGACCGCCTCTTCCTTGCCGGCGTCACCGCCGACTCCACCGCCGCTACGTTCACCGATGGCGTTGTCATTCCCGAGATGGTGTTCATTGCCTTTCAGATGACGTTCGCCGCCATCACCGCGGCGCTGGTCATCGGCGGCGTCGCTGAACGCATGAAGTTCGCGGCCGTCGTTGTGTTCGCGGTCGTATGGCCGCTGCTGTCGTATTATCCGATCGCGCACATGGTGTGGTGGGGCGGCGGGTTGCTGTTCGACATGGGCGCGCTCGATTTCGCTGGCGGCACTGTCGTGCACATCAACGCAGGCGTCGCGGGCTTGGTCGGCGCCATCTTCGTCGGACATCGGCTCGGCTACAAAGCCGAACCGCTGCCGCCGCATTCGCTGGTGATGACATATGTCGGCGCGGGCCTCCTATGGGTCGGCTGGTTCGGCTTCAACGCCGGCTCAAATCTTGAAGCCACCGGCGGCGCCGCGCTGGCATTGCTCAACACGCTCGTCGCCACCGCTGCGGCCGGCGTGTCGTGGATCCTCACCGAATGGATCACGCGCGGCAAGCCGAGCATGCTCGGTCTCGCGTCCGGCATCGTCGCCGGCCTCGTCGCGGTCACGCCCGCGGCCGGTCTGGTCGGCCCGATGGGCGCCATCATCCTCGGCCTCATCGCTTCGCCGATCAGCATCATCTTCTGCGCCGGCGTGAAGCAGATGCTGAACTACGACGACAGCCTTGACGTGTTCGGCATTCACGCCGTGTGCGGCATCGTCGGCGCGATCGGCACGGGCGTGTTTGTGGCGCCCGCGCTCGGCGGCGTCGGCGTCGACGGCTACACCATGGGCGGCCATGTCTGGCCTCAGACCGTCGCGGTCGCGGTCGCCTTCGCGTGGTCAGCCGCCGCCAGCGTCG
>CALBSY010000442.1 GCA_937967725.1 uncultured Alphaproteobacteria bacterium
CGTTCGAACTCGCCAATCTTGGCGCCGTGCTTGACCGCACCTGCATCGATGACGAGCAGCCGAAAATTTACGCTACGCTAGATCGCGCACACGCTTTGATGCGCGCGGCCTAATCCGGGTAGTGCCTGTCTCCCGGCCAACCCTCGATGGCCTCTATCGTCTCGTGTGCGGATTCGAGCTTGTGATCCGGCACGTTGGAGATGCGCGCTGCCTCGATCCACGCCTTGATCGCCGTCGGCGCCAAACGATCGCGTCCGCACAGGAGGAAGAACGGCTCGTCTTTCGCTAAGCCGTAGAGCGAGCCATGCTCCAACTCAGCTGCGAGATACTTGAAGCCCGCTTCGCGCAGGAGCTGTGCGCACTGCCGCTTCACTTCGCCGCCATCGATTTCGCTCATGCGCTCCTCCTCTCGCTCACGCCGCCAACAGAGTGACGCCGTACTCTTCTCTTAGCTCATGCAGAGGCCGGTCCAGCAAGGCCCGATCGTGGCGCCATGGCCATTTCTTGCGCAGCCGGCGCGCCGCCGCCGCAACCCTGAAAAGATCAGGCACGGCTCTCAGCGTCGTCCACAGCACGCGCGGCCAGCCGATCTGCGCGAGAATTTCCTGCTCCTCAGGCAGCCGAAGGTATTCAATCAGCTCACTGGCGCGCGCGGTCGTGCCGAACACGGTCCATAAATCGACCAACGCTTCCTGGCGCAGGCTGGCGTCGAGCCCAAATACGACATGCACCGCATCGTGCTGATCCATCAAAACGCGCGCCTCGGCGCGTGCAAGCGCCGTTTTCTCCGTCAGACCCGACGTTTCCCGAAATTGCGCCAATGCTTCGCGCAGCGTGAAACGCGCTTGCGGCGATTGGTAGGACAGCATGCTTCAATCTTAGGCGCGGCGAAGGCGCAGCGCTAGTTTAGGGCCGGTCGCCGAACGCGCCGATCAGGCGGGTAGCCCAATCCCCCAGCGCATCCCACGCTTCACTGCCGCCGTCGAAATGGCCCAGGCGCACCATGACGAGATCTTTCGACGGCACGACCACGATGATCTGGCCTTCGTGGCCTTGCGCCGAGAATGCATCGGCCATCGACGGACTGGTGATAAGGGAGCGCATCGGGCGGCCAGTTCCTTCGGCCGGCGTCAGCCACCAATGCGCGCCGTAAATGTCGGTGTCCGAATCCGGTCCTGGGGTGCGCGCGAAATCAACCCAGCCTTCGGGCAACACGCGCGTTCCGTCCCATTCGCCGCCGCGAAGATAGAGATAACCGAAACGCGCGAAGTCGCGCGCCGTCGCCCACACCAGCGCGCTGCCGTAATACAGCCCGCTCGGATCGAACTCGACGATCGGGTGCATGCCGATCGGTTCGAATAGCGACTGCTGCATCCAGTCGCGCATGCGGTTGCGGCGGTCGGTGGCATCGCGTGCGTCCGGCACGATCACACGCGTCAGCGCGTCGGCCACCAGCACGGTGCCAGCGGAATTGTAGTTCCAGTGCGCACCGGGATCATGGATCAGCGGCAAGCCGGCGGCGAAGCGCGCAGTGTCGCCCCGCCCGCGGCCGTACAGCATGTGGGTGACGTCATTGGCGAGCACGCTCGACGCGCCAATTTCGGTGTAGTCCTGGCCATCGACCATGTTGAGCCAATTGCGCCAGGTGATGGAGGCGCGGCGATCGCCGGCGCGCCAGTGCGGGCTGCCCATCGGCGTGTTGATCGCCACGCGCTCTTGCAACACCGCGGCGCCAACCAAAGCCTGTGTGACCGATTTCGCCATCGACCAAGAGACGAGACGCATATCGCGCGTGTAGCCGTCGGCGTAGCGCTCAAACACGATGCGCCCACCCTGCACCACCAGCACCGCGCGTGTTTCACCTAATACCGGGTGACGCCCGGCGAACGCTTCTGTGACAGCAAGATCGTAAGCCGCACGGTCGACATCGTCCGGCAGCGGCGCGGTTTCCCACTCCTGCGTCGGCCACGCCACGCCCGCCGGTTGCGACGGCAGCGGGTAGAGCTCCTGCGCGCCCGCTGCCGTAGCGAAAACCAAAACCGCCGACGCCAGCATCCCGCGCAGCATGACGCAACCCCTCGCCTTCGTTATGCTGT
>CALBSY010000443.1 GCA_937967725.1 uncultured Alphaproteobacteria bacterium
CGAACGGGGTAGGGATGATGTATTCCGGCCCGAACTTCAGCCGCCGGCCCTGATACGCGGCGGCAACCTCATCCGGCACGTCTTCCTTCGCCAAATCCGCAAGCGCCCGTGCAGCGGCAACTTTCATCTCTTCGTTGATGGTTCGCGCACGTACATCGAGCGCGCCACGGAAAATGTAGGGAAAGCCGAGCACGTTGTTGACTTGGTTCGGATAGTCCGAACGTCCGGTCGCCACGATCGCGTCTTTGCGCACGTCGTGTACGTCTTCGGGCGTGATCTCCGGATCGGGGTTGGCCATGGCGAAGATGATCGGCTTCTTCGCCATCGACTTGACCATCTCCTTGGTCATCGCGCCGGCTACCGAAAGCCCCATGAAAACATCCGCGCCTTTTAGCGCTTCGGTTAACGTGCGCGCCTTGGTATCGACGGCATGCACGGATTTGAACTGGTCCATGCCTTTCTCGCGGCCGCGATAGATCGGACCCTCGCGGTCGCAGGCGATTACGTTTTCATGCGGCACGCCCAGCTGCTTGATCAGCGCTATGCAAGAGAGACCCGCCGCGCCCGCACCGTTGACCACAACCTTGATCTCTTCCAGGCGCCGCCCGGTGAGCTCACAGGCATTGATGAGGCCTGCGGCCGCGATGATCGCCGTCCCGTGCTGGTCGTCGTGGAACACTGGAATGTCGAGTTCGTCACGGAGCCGGCTTTCGATCACGAAGCATTCGGGGCTTTTGATGTCTTCGAGGTTGATGCCGCCGAACGTCGGTCCAATGTTGCGCACCGTCGTGATGAATTCCTCGACCTCTTGTGTTGTAACTTCGACATCGATCGAATCCACGTCGGCAAAGCGTTTGAACAGGACGCTCTTGCCTTCCATCACCGGCTTGGACGCCATGGCGCCGAGATTGCCGAGGCCAAGGATGGCAGTGCCGTTGGAGATCACCGCCACTAGATTTCCCTTGGAGGTATAGTCGTAGGCCCGGTCGGGATCTTCCGCGATCGCCTTCACCGGCACTGCAACGCCCGGTGAGTAAGCCAGCGACAGATCGCGCTGTGTCGCCATCGGCTTCGTCGGCGTGATCGAAATCTTGCCCGGAATGGGCGCGCGGTGAAATTCCAGCGCCTCGGCGTCAGTGAAGCTCTTCTTGGTGGAGTCGGGCATGTGGGGTGCGGCTCGGCGGTAACGTGGCGGGCACCCTAGCTGCGAGCCTTGTCCCGTCAATGGAAGTCCGGGCAGTGAGCCGCTAAACCGGAGCCGTGGCCGATTCCTCGCATAAGCCGCCGCCGAAGCCGACGCCATTCATGGCGCAGTATCTCGCCGCCAAGGCCGAGCATGCAGACTCGCTCCTGTTCTTCCGCATGGGCGATTTTTATGAGCTATTCTTCGAGGACGCCGAGAAGGCTGCGGCCGCGCTTGGCATAACACTGACAAAGCGCGGCCAGCACGGCGGTGAGCCGATCCCGATGGCCGGGGTGCCGTGGCACCAAGCCGAGAACTATCTCGCCAAGCTGATCCGCGCCGGCTTTAAGGTCGCCGTTTGCGAGCAATTGGAAGATCCGGCTGAAGCCAAGAAGCGCGGCTCGAAGTCGATCGTCGCGCGCGGCGTCGTGCGCGTGGTCACGCCTGGCACGCTGACAGAGGAGGGACTGCTCAACGCGCGCGCCGCCAACCGGCTGGCGGCGATCGCTTTTGGCGCCGATGGCGCGGCCATCGCGTGGGCCGATGTATCGACCGGCGCGTTCGAGACGCGCGCGATCGCCAATGAGGACGCAGAAGCGGAGATCGCCGCGCTCAGCCCGGCGGAATTGCTGGCCAGCGACGGCGACGCCGCGCGCGTGCAGGAAGCCGCCCGCATCAGCGGCGCTGCGCTAACGCCTCGTCCTGGCGTGAAAGCCGATGCGAAAGCTGCGTCGCGCCGCCTAAAGGCAATGTTCGATGTTGCCGCGCTTGATGCGTTCGGTGACTTCACGGCTGCCGAATTGTCGGCGATGGGCCTGCTGCTTGACTATATCGAACTCACCCAGGCCGGCGCGGCGCCGCGGCTGACGCCGCCGCGCCGCAACGCTGCGCGCGCGTTCATGGCCATCGACGCTGCTACGCGCGCGGCGCTGGAAATCGAGCGTTCGATGCGCGGCGGGCGCGAAGGCTCGTTGCTCGCTTGTGTTGATCGCACCGTGTCTGCCGGCGGCGGACGGCTGCTGGCCGAGCGCATCGCGCGTCCGCTCACGGACGTGGCAAGCATCGCGCGCCGGCTCGACGCCGTGCAGTTCTTCCTTGAATCGCCCGAGCGACGCGCCGCCGCGCGCGAGGAGTTGCGCTCCGCCGGTGATTTGGCGCGGGCGCTGACACGGCTCACGCTTGGCAGGGGAGGCCCGCGCGATCTGGCGCAGCTTCGTGACGGGCTCATGGCGGGCGATCGCGCCGCTGCGCGCGTTCTCGGCTTGGCGGGCGAGGCGCCTACGGAAGTGTCCGAAGCATGTGGCGCGCTCAACCTATCGGCTCACGCGGAATGCGCGGCGTTGGCGCAAGCGTTGACGCGCGCCCTGGCGGACGATCTGCCGATGCTCACGCGCGACGGCGGATTCATCGCTGCCGGCTTCGACGCGACGCTCGACGAAGCCCGGTCGCTGCGCGACGACAGCCGCAAGGTCATCGCCGCGCTGCAGGCAAAGTATGCGGAAGAAACCGGCATCTCCGGTTTGAAACTCAAGCACAACAATGTGCTCGGCTATCATCTGGACGCCACCACCAAGCAGGCGGACGCACTAATGACGCCGCCGCTCAATGCGCGCTTCATTCACCGGCAAACCAACGCGGGGTCGGTCCGCTTTACGACGACCGAATTGGCTGA
>CALBSY010000444.1 GCA_937967725.1 uncultured Alphaproteobacteria bacterium
CATCCCCTACCCGAACGTCATCACTCGCTATTTTATCGAGCATGGACGCAAGCACTTGATCATGGGCAGTCCGATCCCGTTCGACGGGCCAATCTACACGCTGCAGGGCCAAGCCGATCTCGACGTTCCGGCGAGCCATGTGCTGGAACTGCACGACCTGCTCCATACGGACAACAAACTGATCAACGTGCGCAAAGGGGGCGACCACCGTCTCTCGCGCCCGGAAGACCTGGAGAAGCTGGTTGAGCTTGCTGAAATGCTGGCGCGGCAGATCAGGGGCTGAGCCTGCGGCTTGGCATCGCCGTCCGCTTCAGGCATCGGTGAGGCGCCGACTGGGGACGGCGCGGGGAGAAAGCACGCATGACCCTTCTAGCCTTGGTGTTGCCGTTCGCCTTGCTGCAGGCCGAGGTTGCCGCGCCGCAGACCGACCAGCGCTACGCCCAGTGCTTGGCGCTGGTCGATCAAGACCCTGGCCGCGCCTACGAGGAAGGCATGGCGTGGGCGGCGGAGGCCCAGGCGCTCAGCGCCTACCGCTGCGCTGCGCTAGCGCTGCTGGCGCAGGAGCGGTTCGACGAAGGCGCACGGCGCCTGGAGTCGCTGGCGACTGCACTCAACGTGACCGACCCTTCGCTCAGGGCCGAATTGTTTTCGCAGGCGGGCAATGCTTGGCTGCTGGCGCGCGAACCGGCGCGCGCGCGTAGTTGCTTCTCACGTGCGATCGCGACCATGGCGCCGGGCGCTGAGCAACTGCCCGAACTCTATATCGACCGCGCCCGCGCCTACGCGTTGGAAGCGGATTATCGCCAAGCGGAAGAAGATCTCTCGCGCGCGCTCGACGTGCGTCCGAGCGACCCGTTAGCGCTGCGCTTGCGCGCCTCGGCGCGCATGCACCAGCGCGCTTTCCAATTGGCCGAGATTGACGCCCTTCAATCGCTCAACCTGGCCACGACGGAGGAAGAACGCGTCGGCGCCGCGCTCGTGCTCGGCCACGTGCGCGAGAGCATCCGCACAGGGGTTCCGGTAGAGGAGCAGTAACGCTAGGCGCGCGCGCCGAAGCGTTCCACGGCGCGTCGGCGCGCTTGTTCCGCCTCCACCTCGCGATCGCGCGGCGGCTCGCTGGTTTCGAGCGAGTCGATCAGCGTGCGCGCCGCCGTGAACACCTCCTCGATGGCGCTGTTGAAGACGGCCTCGTTGGCCTTCGACGGCGCGTTGAAACCCGACAACTTGCGCACGAATTGCAGCGACGCGGCGCGGATTTCATCGTCGCTCGCGGGCGGGTCAAAATTGTAGAGCGTCTTGATGTTGCGGCACATGGGGCGGCTCCCTAGCGCGTGTCGATGCAGTCAGAAGTGTAGCCGATATTCTTGGCTTGCAAGTAACTCACAGCCGGCGCTTATACTCGCGGAAGTTGAGGCCAGCCGGGGGGCTTGTCATGAAACTATTCACGTTCGTGCGCGCGGGCGCGCTTTCGCTTGCGCTGATGGGCTGCACCACTGTGCCGACACTCAGCGGACCACCCGAGCGCGTTGCTGACCGAATTAGCGCAAGCGCCGTCGCCTACAATCAGGCCTACGGTAGGGCGGTCGCTGATCAAGTGTTGCTCAATGTGCTGCGCGCGCGGGACCGCATGCCCCTTTTTCATCTTTCGATGAGCGGCATCGCGGACAATTCCTACGTCGACAGTAGCGGCAGCACAACAATTGGCTCGATCAACCTCGGCAATGGAAACGGTGGTGTCGGATCGATCCAAGGGCAGCGGCTGCGCCGGACTGCACCTCAGTTTAGCCTCAACCCCATTGGACCCGGCACGAAGGGCACCTCGCGCCAGTTTACTCGAAACACCGACGTAGAATTTACTCATTATTGGGACAACGATTGGCCGCGCGACCTGCTCTTGTACCTAATGGTCGACGCTATCGTTGTCGCTAGAGGGCCAGAGGCCGGCACTTTCCATAACTCCTCGGTAGACTTAGCCAGACCGTGTCCGGAAAACAGACCACGATGCAGATTCCGCGATGTAGTAGAGACTATTACACGCGAACAGTCGCCCGACGCACGACCACGGCCGTGCGCACAGAGAGATCGCCTCAACCGCTGCGACGCAGAGATTGCGATCGGTCAGGTCACTTATGAACTCGAACTACGCGCACTAGATGACATAATCTATTATGTCGGCAGCATTTCTCGTCTTCCAGAAGAAGCATCCGTGATGGTCCGACCGCCTGGGGTGTACCCCCTTAGCCGGACGGGTTGGGAATCGATCGAAAGAACGGCGCCACTCTTTCGAATTCAGCGCGCGTCGGAGAGCGACGGTCTGGGTGAATACGCCGCGCAAGTGAGCTATCGCGGCCACAACTATGTCGCCGGCAGAGCGAACGACGCTGTGTGTATCGTAGATGAACGCAGCTCTTGCCAAGAGCTTCGCGCTCGCGGCGCCGTAGACGCGTCATCCAGCGTGCTGTCGTTGCTGACTCAGATGGTCGTAATTAGTCAGAACGAATCTGCTCAGCTGGCGCCCAACAACGCGGTAGTCCAATGACTAACCCCGCACCCAATTCACCTGCGGGTCGTTGAAGTCGATCACGTCGCGCAGCTCGTAAACGTTGCGATAGCCGTAGCCGTAGAGGTTTATAAAAGTCTGGATGTTGAGCGCGAGTTCGACGCGCTTCAGCATCACCGGCGCGGCGTTGTTGGAAAAATTGTTGTTGCAATAGATGAGGATGCGCGCGTTGGGATCGCGCAACGCCTCGCGCAAGCTTTGGTCGGTGAAGTCGGTGAAGGGCAAATTGATCGCGCCTTCGATGTGGCCTTCGGCGTAAGCATCGGCGGAGCGAGCGTCGAGGACGATAGTATTAGACTCACGCGCCATGCGCTGAAATTCTCCCAGCGAGACGAGGCGCTGTGCGCGGTAGGCTTCGACTTCGCCGGTGAGGCTTTGGAAACCCCGATAATCGATTTGCGTATTCGGATTGGCAGTCTTGTCCTGCGCCAAAGCCAAGGGGATGCAGCTCAAGCCGACAAATGCGAGCGTGGCGAACAGCATCCGCATCGGCCCTCCCCCCGCGGCGAAGAGACACGCGCAGCGGTTAGGCGCTATTGCGGCGGCGGCGTGGTCGTTGCGGGCGCGGCGGGCGGCGGAGCGTTGACCGCATCGATCAGCGCGGGGACGCCGAGCGCGTAGAACCCGCCAAGCAACAGGCCAACGGGCAGACCCATCAATGCGCCGACATAGGCGTTGCCCAGGCGCTCGCCCCAATCGAGACCGCGGCCCCAAAGGCGCAGAACAAAACCAAGTGCGCCGCCGATCAGGCCCCCGGCGCCGCCGTAGGGCCACAGCATCACGCAGAGCGCGATCATGCCGGCGAACGCCAGGAATGTGAGCAGCATCCTCAAGCCGTTCACGCCTCGACTACTCCTGGGAGAAAATCCCC
>CALBSY010000445.1 GCA_937967725.1 uncultured Alphaproteobacteria bacterium
GCGCCGAAGGCTTCGCCGTCTCGTGGACCGCCGCAGGTTCTCGCGGATGGCGACGTATTCCATTTCCGGCGTGATGATGCCGCGGCGGGCGTATTCGAGTTGCGTGACGCACTGGCCGGCCTTCGCGCGCAGCACCCGCGGCTGTTTCGGGAAGGGCGGCGTCAGCTTTTCGGCGCTGACATTGCCGTTGTCTTCCGGCTGCACCGCGCGGCCGTCGATTTCCTCGACATCGCCGCGCGCCTTCACCCAGTCCTCGCGCGTGCGTGGCAAGCCTTGTTTGGTGTCGATCGCAGCGTCCGGATCGGTGTAGGGTCCGGATGGATCGTAGATGGTCAGCGGCGGTTCGTTCGCGGTGGGGTGCAGCGCCACTTCGCGGAACGGCACACGCAGCTCCGGATGCGCGCAGCCAGATGCGTACACTTTGCGCGAGCCGACCAACGATCCAGTCGTGACGCTCGGCGTGAACGCGGCTTGGTTTTCGGGCTTGTTCATAAATCACCTCCCTCCGCCGGTGTGAACCGGTTCAGGTTCGACGGGTCGCAGGATCACCTGCCTCTCAGCCGCTCGCGCGCGGCCCCCCGGGTTATCGATGGCGCCGGTTTAGGCTGGTGGCGCGGTCTTGGCAAACCAGCCGGCGTAGGTGAGCCAGCCGCCGATGACGATGGCGACGGCGCCGGCGATCCATGGCGCAGGGCCGCCGGTGAGCGCCTGGTTGGCGAAGCCGGCGATCATGTTCGGCGCCAGCATCAGCAGTATGCCGCGCACGATGGTGAGAACGCCGAGAATCGAGATCAAAATGGCGGTGGCGCTGGTCCAATGATGGTGCGCGGCGAATAGCACGCAGCCGGCGATCAGCGTGAAGATGCCGGTGATGAAGGCGAGCGGCGCGTCCTGCAGAATGGCCGGCATCATCAGCACGAGATCGTTGAATCGCACGAGCACGATGGCGCCGATGATCAGCATGACGAGCCCGATCACGCGGGCGCAGAAGCGGGTGGTTTGAGCCTGGGCGTCGGTCATGGCGGCCTCCTTGGCGCATCCGCGCTACGCCTTTGCGCCGGCGGGCGCAACCCGCTTGCCTGGTCCGCCGAACGAGGCAGAGTCGGCGGATGCGCGCGCCGCTTTATGCCGAATACGCGCCGGCGCCGGAGCTGGCGGAGTACGTCCATTGTGTTTGGACGTTTAGCGCGGCGCATGACCCGGCGCCGCAGCGCATCGCGCCGGATGGGCGCCCGGAACTGATTGTTCACTTGGGCGAACCGTACCTGGAGCGGCGCGCTTCGGGTGACGTCGTGCAGGCGCCAGTGCTGTTCGCTGGTCAGCTGACGGCGCCATTGGCGCTGGTGGCGCAGAGCCACGTGCAGGTGCTGGGCGTGCGTTTTCACGCGCATGCGGCGCGCGCCTTTCTCGGCGCCGACGCGAGCATGGCGGCGGATCGGCGGCTCGATCTCGCCGCGCTGCACGGCGGCGCCGTGGTGAAGCTTCGCCGCGACGTGAGTGAGAGCTCATCCTCCAACCATCAGCTGCAACGGGTGCAGCAATACGTTCTACAACGCGTCGGGATTGCCAGAGCCGACGCAGATGTGCGCAACGCCGTCGAGGCTCTGTTCGCGCGCGGTGAGGCGACGCGTCCAGAGCATATCGGCGAACGAGTGTGGCAGCGGCGGTTTAAGGCGGAAGTTGGCGTGAGCGCGCGCATGCTGCAGTCTGTGCTGCGCTTTCGCCGTGTGTTCGATGCGATCGAGCGTGAAGAGAAGGCCGGTTGGGTCGAGGCGGCGCTGGCGGC
Source organism: uncultured Alphaproteobacteria bacterium (assembly GCA_937967725.1). Lineage (GTDB taxonomy): Bacteria > Pseudomonadota > Alphaproteobacteria > Caulobacterales > Aquidulcibacteraceae > Vitreimonas. Next base: position 1,787 of record CALBSY010000445.1, read on the forward strand.
GGGGTATTTCGATCAGCCGCAGATGGCGCGTGACTTTCGCCGGTTTCTCGGCGTCACCGCGCGCGAATGGGCGCAGCAGAAGGCCGGCCTGGCGAAGGCTTTGACGGAAACCTACAAGACCGCGGGTTAGAGTGCGCTCATTGCGGGCGCTTTGGAGACGCACATGCGGGCGGTGATCTTGGCGGCTGCCCTGGCCGCCTGCGCGACGGCGCAGGCTGAGCCTGAGCCGGGTTCGCTCGATTGGATGAGCGGGTATTGGCTCTCTTGCGAGGGCGGCGTCGAGACCGCCGAGAGCTGGATCGGCGCGGGGCGCGACACCATGCTTGGCCCCAACCTGAGGCGCGGCAGCCGCCAGGCGTACGACCTCCCGCGCATTCGGCCCAACGCAGAGGGCGGGCGCTCCTATTTCTCGATGCCCAACGGCCGCTCGCCGCCGACCGCGTTCGCACTGGTCGAGCTAGAGGATCAACGCGCGGTGTTCGCCAATCCTGAGCACGACTTTCCGCAACGCATCATCTATTCGCGCGAAGCCGACGTGATGACGGCGCGCATCGAGGGCGAGATGAATGGACGCGCCGAAGCGATGCAATGGCGTTTCGAACGCGCCGAGCAGGATGCGCGTTGCCCCGGTTAGGCTCGACTCGGCGGAACGCATGCGCACAATGCTGCGCCTGATCAAAGGAGGCGCGCGATGTGGCCATCGAACCGTCTGCAGCATCTGTTCGGCATCGAGCATCCCATCGTACAAGCTCCAATGGCGGGCGCGTCGACGCCAGCGATGGCGATTGCGGTCGCTAACGAGGGCGGCCTGGGCTCGCTCGGTTGCGCGATGATGCCGCCAGAGGAGCTGCGCACCGCGGCGGCGGAAGTCGCGGCGGCGACGAACCGTGCGATCAATTTCAACTTTTTCGTCCACACCGAACCGGATCTTGCCGCCTATGACCCATCGACGATGCAGCGCGCGCTTGCTCCGTTCTACGAGGAATATGGTTTGGAGGCGCCGCCCGCGCCGGCGCTGGGTGCGCCAGGGTTCAGCGACGCGACGCTCGACGTGCTGCTTGCGCTCTCGCCAAAGGTCGTGAGTTTTCACTTCGGGTTGCCGAGCGCAGACAGCATTGAGGCGCTGAAGCGCGCGGGCGCAAAACTGATCGGGTGCGCCACCAATGTCGCGGAGGCGCGTGCGCTTGAAGATGGCGGCATGGACGCGATCGTGGCGCAAGGCGCGGAAGCCGGTGGGCATCGCGGCGCGTTTATTGGCGCGCCGCATGAAAACGACATGGGGACCATAGCGCTCGTTCCGATGGTGGCCGACGCCGTGCGTGTTCCCGTGATAGCGGCTGGCGGTATTTTCGATGGTCGCGGCGTCGCCGCGGCGTTCAAGCTCGGCGCCGACGGCGCGCAAATAGGCACAGCGTTCCTGCGCGCGCCGCAGAGCGCGGTTTCTCCGCTTCACA
>CALBSY010000446.1 GCA_937967725.1 uncultured Alphaproteobacteria bacterium
CGAAGCGGCGAGGGATGGTGAGACCGAGTCCGGTGCCGCCATATTGCTGCGTGAGTGACGGATCGGCCTGCACGAACGGCTGGAACAAGCGCGCCATGTGCTCCTTCGACATGCCGATGCCGGTGTCGCGCACGGTGATGAAGAGCTGCTGCACGCCATTGTACGGTCTGCGCCCAAACTCGACCTCGATCTTGCCGTCGCGGGTGAACTTAGCGGCGTTTGAGAGCAGGTTCATGATGCATTGGCGCAGTTTCATGGCGTCGGTGCGCGCTTCGATTTCGGGTGCGCCGCCGGTGATAGCCACCGTGTTGCGATTTTGCTCCGCGATCGGGCGTATGGTTTCGACCACATCGCGTAGTAATTCGGCGGGATCGAAAGTGTTCACCGCGACATCCATGCGGCCGGCTTCGATCTTGGACAGATCGAGAATTTCGTTGATCAGGCTGAGCAGATGCTTGGCCGCGGTGAGTACGCGTCCCAAATCCTGGACGGTGGCGTCATCGCCATTATCCTCGGCGTCCTCCTGCAGCATTTCCGCATAGCCGATGATGGCGTTAAGCGGCGTGCGCAGTTCGTGGCTCATATTGGCCAGGAATTGTGACTTCGCGAGATTGGCGCTCTCTGCGGCATGGCGGGCGTGTGCGAGATCGTCTACGCCGCGTTCTACAGCAGCGGCGTGCTCAGCCAGCAGCTGCAGCACCTGAGAGAGTTCGGCAGAATGATCGGCGCTGGGCGCCTCGACTTCGGCGTCGAGTGTGGAGGCCAGTTCATTACGCAGTTTCTTTAGGGTCTCTTGCTGCGCGTGAAGCGCCGTGGCCGCATCGCGAGCGGCGTCGCCGAGCACCAGCGGCGCTTGCGCGGCCTCGCTGGAGCGTGTGACGCAGGTCAGGCGGACCGGCGCGCCGTCCGGCGTCGTGCGGATGAATCCTTGATGGCGCACGCGCGCGCGCGCGCCGTCCGGCCGGATGATGTCGTGTTCCAGCGCGATGCGGCGTACGGCGCCGCGCTCGGGCGCGAACGCGGCGGTCACCAGGGCGCGATCTTCCGGCGCGGCGAAGCAGCCGGTCTCGACCACATCAGCGTATCGAACAGGTCGGCCTAGAAACTCGGCGAGGCGCTGCGCGCCGATCAGGCGGCCGCGCAGGAAATCGATCTCCCAAGCTGCGGAGGCGGCGTCGCCGAAGCTCATGTTGAGCTGGCGCACCCACTCAGCATCCTGCATGCGGGCATGAGCGGCGCGGTGAACATGATGCAGCGACGCGGCAAAAACGTAACCAACGGCCAGCCCGGCCGCGGCGATGGCGAACAAGGCGGAGATCGCGCCAGCGTCGACGACGAAAGCCGCGCCGACAATGGCGTATGGCGCCAACGTCGCCAGCGCATGGAGCCGGCCTCGCCGCGCCGTGAAGGCGGTGTTGCACGCGAGCATGGCGAGTAGTGCGATCGCGAGCGCGGCGCCAAACTCGCCGCGCGCATACCAAGCCAGGGCAGGGGCGGCAGCCAGGCTCGCGGCGCCGACAACGTCGAGCGCCAAGTGCGCCTTGGCTGCATGGCGCGTTTCAATATAGGCAACGCGCGCCGTAAGCGCCTTGCGCGCTTCATCGATCAGCAACGCCGAGCCCAACCAGATGGCCGCCACCGGCAACCCCGCGGCTGCCCCTGTTGCGGGAACTTTTGCCAACGTCCCTCAGCTTGGCGTTGTGATTGATCCCAACTGAACCGCATTCATTGCTAACATCGGCACGGCCGCTGGTGCGG
>CALBSY010000447.1 GCA_937967725.1 uncultured Alphaproteobacteria bacterium
AGCGCTATCGCTTCTATTCCTACGGCGACGCCACCCTGTTATGGCGAGCCGAATGAGCGGCTTTCCGTTTGAGATATTGGCGTGCGACGGCGCGGCGCGCACCGGCGTGCTGAAAACGCCGCGCGGCGACATCCGCACGCCTGCGTTCATGCCGGTAGGGACGGCGGGGACAGTGAAGGGACTGACGGTTGATCAGGTGGCGTCCACCGGGACGGATATCATTCTCGGCAACACCTATCATCTAATGCTGCGTCCCGGCGGCGAGCGCGTGAAACGTCTCGGCGGGCTACACCGTTTCATGCGCTGGGACAGGCCTATCCTCACCGACAGCGGCGGATATCAGGTGATGTCGCTGGCGCAGTTGCGGAAGCTCGACGCCGATGGCGTGACCTTCCGCAGTCACATCGACGGCAGCGAGCATCGATTGACGCCTGAGGGCGCTATCGAAATTCAGGCGGACCAGATCGGCGCCGATATCGTCATGCAGTTAGATGAATGCCCCGCTCTTCCTGCGCCGCGCGCGGACGTGGAAAGGGCGATGCGGCTTTCGCTTGCTTGGGCTGAACGCTGCAAAGCCGCGTTCGGCCCGAGGACGGCGCAGAACCTGTTCGCCATTGTACAAGGCGGGGTCGACCCCGAGTTGCGCCGCGTCTCGGCGGAGACATTGGTGCGCGATGGCTTCGACGGCTACGCCATTGGCGGCCTCGCGGTGGGTGAGGGCCAGAGGGAAATGCTGGCGACGCTCGACTTTACGGCGCCACTGCTGCCGGCGGAGCGACCGCGCTATCTGATGGGCGTCGGCAAACCGTCGGATCTCGTTGAGAGCGTCGCGCGCGGCATCGACATGTTCGACTGCGTGTTGCCGACGCGCTCTGGCCGGCACGGCCAAGCCTGGACCGACGCGGGTCCGGTCAACATCACCAACGCGCGCTTCGCCGAGGATATGGCGCCGCTCGATGAGGCGCTCGATTGTCCGGCTAGCCGCGATTATTCGAAAGCGTATCTGCACCACCTATTCAAGGCGGGCGAATTGCTCGGCCAAGTGCTGCTCTCTTGGCACAACGTAGCCTACTACCAATCGCTTATGGCGCGGCTGCGCGCGGCGATCGCGGAGGGAAAGCTCTCCGATTTGCGCGCGCGGTTCGGCGTCAGCGCCTAGTTGACCGGGCGGTCGCGGCCTTCGCGCGCTTGATGCGGTTGCGGCGGCGGCGGCGGGATGATGTTGGGGCAGCCGAGGGACGCGCCATAACCGCGCAGGAACGTGCGCCGTTGCTGGCCGTTGGCGACGGCGCGGAGCGCTTCGCGCTCGGCCCGGCTGGCCCCGGAGATGCGCCGCACCCAGGAGCGGAACGGGATTAAGTCCTCCGCGGTACTCTCGGCGGCTTCTATCGTTTGTTCTTCCAGGAAATCGCCGCTGCGATCCCAGACATTGCGATTGGGCCCCGGCTGATAGCTCTCAGGACCAAGCACGGCGTCAAGTTGCCGGATTTCGTGCGCCACGGCGCCGCAATCGGACAGGGTCGCGGTCGAGTATGGGTATTGCAGATTGCGCAGCAAGAGCGGGATTTCCGGGCGCATCAAACCCACGTCGCGAAGTGGGATATAAGCGGCGTCGCCTACGCCGCGGCGCGTGTCGGCGGTGCGCCCGCTCGCGCACGCAGCCAAGCTTGCGCCAACGATGGCGGCGACAAGCAATTTAACCAGAGTGTTTGCCCGCATCTCCCGCTCCCTCAGCCGAGGCGGCCAGCCTATACAGGCGCCAGCCAGCCACGCCAATGCGGCGAGACAGGGACAAAAGGTCAGGTTAAGCCGCCTTCATGCTGCCGGTCGATGAAGTCCTGCCCCAATTGCACGCGGCGCTGGAGACGCGTGAAGCGGCGGTGCTGGTGGCGCCGCCAGGCGCGGGCAAGACCACGCGCGTGCCGCCCGGTCTACTCGGCGCACCGTGGGCGCGTGATGGCAAGATCGTGCTGCTGTCGCCGCGTCGGATCGCGGCGCGCGCCGCCGCGGCGCGCATGGCGAGCGAACGCGGCGAACGCGTCGGTGAAACCGTCGGCTATCGCGTGCGTCTGGACGCGCGCGTCGGCCCGGCAACGCGTATCGAAGTGGTCACGGAGGGCGTGTTCACGCGCACGATCCTGGACGATCCCGAACTCAACGGCGTCGCCGCCGTACTGTTCGACGAATTTCACGAGCGCAGCCTGGAAGGCGAGTTGCGCTTGGCGCTGGCGCGCGGCGCGCAAGGCGCGCGCAGGCCGGATCTGAAAATCCTGGGGATGTCTGCGACGTTGGATGCAGCCCGCGTCTCCACGCTGCTGAATCGTGCGCCGGTGATCGTCAGCGAGGGACGGATGCATCCGGTGCGGCACGTGTACCGGCCGCGCGATCCGCGCGCACACTTGGAGCAGGAGGTCGCCGCCGCAACGCGCGCCGCGTTGGCGTCGGAGCCTGGAAGTGCGTTGGTTTTCCTGCCCGGCGTGCGTGAGATCGAGCGTACCGCCGAAACGCTGCGTACGAGCATCACCGATGCGACCGTGGCAATCCGTCCGCTTTACGGCGCCATGAGCCCCGCCGATCAAGACGCCGCGATCGCGCCAGCGCCGGCGGGACGGCGTAAAGTTGTGCTGGCGACATCGATTGCCGAAACCAGTCTCACCATCGAAGGCGTGCGCATCGTTGTCGATGCGGGGCTCGCGCGGCGCCCACGCTACGAACCGGCGCTTGGACTTTCACGGCTGGAGACCGTGCGCGCGAGCCAGGCGGCTATCGCCCAGCGCGCCGGTCGGGCTGGGCGGCTTGAACCGGGCGTGTGCTGGCGGCTGTGGAGCGAGGGTGAAACTCGTGCGCTGCCGCCGATCTTTCCGGTCTGGCGCTTGATCTGGCGTCCTGGGGCGTTGCCGATCCGATGGCGCTTGCTTGGCTCGACCCTCCGCCTAAGCCGGCCTGGAACGAGGCGATTGCCCTGTTGAAGCGGCTGCGCGCGCTCGACGATGTGGGGCGCTTAACCGCACATGGGGCGGCGATCGCGAAACTGCCGTTGCCGCCGCGTCTTGCACACATGGTGATCGCCGCGAACGAGGAGGGCTTGCTCGCCGCGCACATTGCGTTGCTCCTCACCGAGCAAGGGCTCGGTGGGCGCAGCGCCGATCTTCGCGATCGTTTGCATCGTTTTGCCAGTGAGCGCGGACAGCGCGCCGATGCCGCGCGCAAGTTGGCGCAGCGAATCGCGCGGGCAGCCGGGGTCGCGCTGGACAACGAGGTCGCAGAAGCGCGCGCCGGCGCGATGTTGGCGCTGGCGTTTCCTGACCGCGTCGCGAAGGCGCGTGGCGCGTCCTTTGTGATGGCTAACGGCCGCGCGGCCGCCGTTGATCAGGCCTCGGCGCTCGCCCGCGAGGATTACCTCGTCATCGCCGACATCGCGGGCAGCGCAGGCCGAGCCCAGGTGCTGCTTGCGGCGCCGATCGCGGCAGTCGAGATCGAGGCGCTCTTCGCCGATCAGATCGAGACGCGCGCCGCGGTTACCGTCGATCCTGAAACTGGCGCTGTGCGGGGGCGGCGCACGCGGAGGCTCGGACGCATCGTGCTATCGGAAGCGCCGCTGGAAAAATTGAACGGCGAGGAGATGCGGCAGGCGTTGCTGGACGCCGTGCGTGACGAGGGCCTGGACTTGCTGGATTGGAACGAGACCGCGCAGCAAACGCGCGCGCGCGTGGCGTTCATGCGTTCGCGCGAGGGCGAGGCGTGGCCGGATTGGAGCGATGAGGCGTTGCGCGCTTCGCTCGAAGTGTGGTTAGCGCCAGCCTTGGGTGAGAGCCTGCGCGGCGTGAACGTAGGGCAAGCGTTGTTGGCGTCGCTGCCTTACGAGTTGCGGCGGCGCCTCGATGAGCGGGCGCCAGCGCGGTTCGAGACCCCGGCCGGCTCGTCGCTCAGCATCGATTACACCGCCGATGGCGGGCCCGCGCTCGATGTGCGGCTGCAAGAGATGTTCGGGCAAGACGCGCACCCGGCGGTTGCGGGCGAGCCGCTGGCTCTGCGCTTGCTTTCTCCCGCACGTCGGCCGGTGCAGACAACGAAGGACTTGCCGGGCTTCTGGCGCGGCTCGTATGCAGCGGTGCGCAGCGAGATGCGCGGGCGCTATCCCAAGCATCCTTGGCCCGAAGATCCGCTCAGTGCGCCGCCGACGCGGCGCACCAAACCGAAAGGCTCATGATGGTCCCGACGATTGACGATGTGAAGGCCGCCGCCAAGCGGATCGAAGGGATCATCGTACGCACGCCGCTGGTGCGCAACGACGCGCTCGATGCGGCGGTAGGCGCCAAAGTGTTCGTCAAGGCGGAGAACTTGCAGAGGGGCGGCGCTTTCAAAATGCGTGGGGCTACAAATGCTATCGCGGCGTTGGCGCCCGAAGTGAGGGCGCGCGGCGTGATCGCGTTTTCATCCGGCAATCACGCCATCGCCGTTTCAAACGCGGCGAAGCTTTTTGGCGTCCCGGCCACCATCGTCATGCCGGCCGACGCGCCGCGCATCAAACTGGAGACGACGCGCGCCAACGGCGCCGAGGTGGTGACCTACGACCGTGTCAATGAGAGCCGCGAGGAGATCGGCGCCAAAATCTCGAACGAGAGCGGCGCAAGCCTGATCAAGCCGTTCGACGATCCGTTGGTCATCGCCGGGCAGGGCACGAGCGGACTGGAGATTGGCGAGGAGATCGCGCCAGACATCGTGCTTGCACCTGGAAGTGGCGGTGGGCTGTCGACTGGCGTCGCGCTGGCGCTACCGCGCGCGCAAATCTACGCGGTCGAACCTGATGGGCACGACGACATCGCACGCACGCTTGCGGCGGGATCGATCCAGCGCAACGCGCCGGGCGTTCGCTCGATTTGCGACGGGTTGCTGACCGAACAGATGGGCGAGATCACCTACGCGATCGCACGCGAGCGGTTTGCCGGTGCGGTCGCCGTAACAGACGCTGAAGTGCGGCGGGCGATGAAATTCGCCTTCCGTCACTTGAAGCTGGTGCTCGAACCTTCGGGCGCGGCGTCGCTGGCCGCTGCGCTGGAACGCAAGGTCGAACTAACCGGCAAAACCGTCGCCCTCATCGCCAGTGGCGGCAATGTCGACGCGGAGACCTTTGCCGCGGCGCTTGCGGTTCAATAGCGTCCGCGGCGGAGGTCGGACTCGATCTCGATCGGAACCGGCGCGTCGGCGAGGCGATGGCGGTAGACCTGCAGATTCTCCATCACTCGCTGCACGTAGTTGCGCGTCTCGTTGAAGGGGATGAGTTCGACCCAGTCGATGACGTCGACGGAACTTGAGCGCGGGTCGCCCCACTCTCCGATCCATTGGCGCGCGCGATGCGAGCCGGCGTTGTAGGCGGCGATGGCGAGCACATACGAGCCGTTAAAGTCGTCAATCAGATCGGCAAGGTGCGCGGAGCCGAGGGTCATGTTGTATTCCGGATCGCTGGTCAGCGAACCGCGTTGATAGGTCATGCCGACCCGGCGCGCTTGCGCCTGCGCGGTCGACGGGATGAGCTGCATCAGGCCGTGCGCATTGGCGTGCGACACCGCGCCGGCGTCGAACTCGCTTTCCTGGCGGATGATCGCCAGCACCAAGGCGGGCTCCGGCCGGCCGCTCGACCGCACGGCGGATGGCAGCTGTAGTACCGGGTAGGCAGCTGTGGTGGCGACCACGTTGCGGAACAAGCCTGCCGTCGCACTGCGCAGCGCCGTGCGATATTCGGATTGTTCGCGCGCCATTTGCGCCAGAAGTTCGATCTCCAGCGGATCGTCGAGGGTGTCGTCGAGATAGAACGCGATCGACTCGAAGTCGCGCTGAGCGCCGACCTGCGCCATCAGGCGCAAGGCGCGCACGAGTTCGCGGCTCTCAAATCGCGCGCGCACGGCGTCGGGAACGCTCGAGGTTTGCGGCAGGTTCAGCGTGGCCGTCCGCGTGCCGCGCGTGGCTGCGAGTTGGCCAGATTAGGTTAAGTTGTAGCGCGCGGCGGCGTTGTGGAGCCGTTCCGCTTCTTGGCGTTGGCCCAGCGCCTCGGCGGCCTGCGCGCGCCAGTAAAGCGCGCGGCCACTGGAAACCGGCGACGAAACGTTCTGGTCGAGATGCGCAAAATGCTCGGCGGCGCGTTGCGGTTGATCGAGGAAACGCAACATCAACCAGCCGGACATCCACTCCGCGTCGGCGAAGGCTTCGCCTGAGCTCAGGCCGTGGTTGGAGACGAGGTTGTACGCCAGGCGGTAATTGCGCGCGCGCATGGCGCGCGGCACGTAGAGCCGGCGCTCTTGATAAATGTCGTCGCGAGCTGCGGGCGGGGCCTGGCGCGCGTCAATCTGTGCGGCGAGCGGCAGCGCGTCGTCCGGATTACCAGTGCGGCGGCGATACTGCACGCGGTCGTACATGAAGCCCGGATCGTCCTGACGCGAGGACGGAACCGCATCGACGGCCGCCTGAAGTCCGCGGCGTTGGCGCGATTGCATGGCGATGCGCGCGTTGGCGACGAGCCGGTCTGCACTCGAGAGGCGTGGGATCAGGCGTTGCGCGAGGCTGCGCTGGCCCCGCCATAATAGGATATCGACGCGCGCGGCGTGATCTTCGCTGCTGAAATTCGAGCCGAACTCATCGAGCGCGCGCGCTTCGGCGTTGGAGGTGAGGCTGTCCTCGCGCCAAGCCGCGCGTGCGATCTCGATCGCCTCCGAACGCTGCCCCAGATCCTTGAGCGCAATCGCCAATGCAATACGACCGTCGCCGGAAACCGGGCCGCCTTCCTGACGCAGGAAGCCGACGCGTTCCGACGGCGAGAGGCGCGTGTCGAGGATCGCTTGTTCGGCGCGGGCGCGCATCCCCTCACGGCCGGGCCAGCCTTGCAAGTCTTCGAGCGCCGAGCGGATGTCGGCGAAATAGAGCGGTGCGTCCCGCGAGGTGGCGAGCCGCCATTGCAGCATGCGGCGCACCAGCGGATCGGTGGCGCTGTCGCGCAGGGAGGCTAGGCCATACCAGTCGTTGCGTTCGGCTGCGGCCAGCCCGTCGCGCAGACGCATGCGCTCGGCTTCCGCCGGGAGCGGCGGGGGCGGGCTATAAGCGACGACATCGGCAGCCGCGGCGCTGGGTCCGGCCGCGACTTCTTGCTGGCCCGCGCTCGAGGCGACCAGCAGGGCGCTCGACGCGGCCGCCAAGGCCGCGATGCGGATCAGTCTGGGTGCGAACATCTGCCCCTCCGCCTCGTTCTGAAACAGCAGCGGCCCGCAAGGGGGGCTCGCGGGCTGCTATTTAACCTCGCCCGACACTGTGGCAGGAATCGCGCCAATGCCAGACCTCGCCCACTCATCTCTGCGGATTCTCGGTTCGATTCCGGCGCTCATTACGCCATTTCGCAACAGAACCGTAGATGAACCCGCCTTTCAGGCGCTCGTCGCGCGTCAGATTGCCGAAGGTTCACACGCCCTGGTTCCCTGCGGCACGACTGGAGAGAGCGCAACGCTCAGCACCGACGAACATGCGCGCGTCGTGGAACTATGCGTGGAGGCGGCCGGCGGGCGCGTTCCGGTGATCGCCGGTGCGGGATCGAACAACACTGCCCATGCGGTCGAACTGGCGAAGCGGTGCAAGAAGGCGGGCGCGGACGCGCTACTGGTGGTCGCGCCTTATTATAACAAGCCGAGCCAGGACGGCGTGGTGGCGCATTTCACCGCCATCAATAACGCAACTGACCTGCCGATCGTGGTCTACAACGTGCCGGGACGGACGGTCACGGACATCAGCGTCGAGACCATGGGGCGGTTGGCCCGACTCTCCAACGTCATTGGCGTCAAGGACGCGAGCGCCGATCTCTCGCGTGTGGCGCGCCACCGCGCGGAGTGCGGAGAGAAATTCATCCAACTGTCTGGCGAGGATCCGAGCGCTGTCGCGTTCAACGCGCAAGGCGGCCGAGGCTGCATCTCGGTGACAGCGAACGTGGCGCCGAAGCTGTGCGCTCAGATGCAGGAAGCGACGCTGAGCGGCGACTATGCGGCCGCTCGCGCCATCGACGATAAATTGGCGGCGCTGCATAAGGCGCTGTTTTGCGAACCCTCTCCGGCGCCGGCCAAGTACGCATGCTCGCTGCTGGGCTTGTGCGCCGACGAGTTGCGTTTGCCGATGACGCCCTGCACCGACGCCGGCAAGGCCTTAGTGAAAAGCGCCATGACGCAGGCCGGGCTGCTTTAGCCGATGGCGAAGAAAGAAGACCCGAACCGCAAACTCATCGCGGAGAACAGGCGCGCGCGTTTCGATTACATGATCGAGGATACGCTTGAAGCGGGGCTTCAACTCCTTGGCACGGAAGTGAAGTCGCTGCGTAGCGGTCGCGCCAACATTGCCGAGAGCTATGCCGGCGTGCAGGGCGGCGAACTCTGGCTGATCAACGCCACGATCCCGGTGTACCAGCCTGCCGGACAGTTCAATCACGAGCCGCGGCGACCAAGGAAACTGCTGGTTCGCGCGCGCGAAATGAAAAAACTGATGGGTGCGGTCGAACGCGAAGGACGCACGCTGACCCCACTCAAGCTCTATTTCAACGACCGCGGGATTGCTAAGCTCGAGCTCGCGCTCGGTAAAGGCAAGAAGGCGCACGATAAGCGCGCCGCCACCAAGGACCGCGAATGGAAACGTCAGCAAGGCCGGCTGTTGCGGGACAAAGGCTGATGCGCGCGCTCGCGCCCGCACTGGCGGCGGCGTGGCTCGCGGCATGCGGCCAAGACGATGGCGCTGCCGCGCTCGCGCGCGACATTGCGGCGTGCGAGGGCGGGATGTTCCCGGAGCAGCGCCTGACCGCCTGCAGCGCCGTGATCGCGAACGCGAGCGCCGAACGGTGGGACCGTGCCGACGCCCTGGTGCAGCGCGGCATGCTGCGCGCGAGTCTTGGCCAGCATGCGCGAGCGGTCGCCGATTTCGGCCGCGCTTTGCGGATCGATGCTTCGCTGGCCAATGCATACGCACAGCGCGCCCTCATTCATCAGGAACGCGGCGCCTACGATCGAGCCATCAGCGATTTCGATGCGGCGCTGGCGTTGGACCCGAACATGCCCGCCGCGATCCAGGGGCGCGCACAGGTTCTCTCCAGCCAGGCGCAGACGTTTCAGTCACAGATCGATGCGTTGACGCAGGCGCTGTTGCGGACGCCGGATGACGCCGGGCTTTTGAACAACCGCTGCTGGATCCGCGCCGTCAGTGGAGAAGAACTCGATCAAGCGCTTGTTGACTGCAACGCGGCGTTGCTGCTCGAGCCCGCAAACGCCGCGGCGTTGGACAGCCGCGGGCTCGTGTATCTGAAATTGGGCGCGTTTGAATCGGCTTTGGCCGACTATGATGCGGCGCTCGCGATCGAACCCGGCCGTGGGCATTATCTCTACGGACGCGCCATGGCGCGTTGGGGGCTGGGCCAGCCTTCGGAAGCGGACTTTGCGGAAGCGGAGGCGGCCGAGCCGGCGGTTTCCTCGCTCTACGCGAGTTACCGGGCGACGCCGGAGACATTAGCGACCGGCGGGGCAGCTCCGGCTCAGCCGTAGGCCAGCGCCTTGGCGCGCGCCATTGCCGCTTCGAACATCTCCGCGGTGAGCCTGCGCGGCTGGGTGTTGTAGCGCGAGCAATGATAGCTGGAGACCAGCCAGCGTCCGCCCGGCAGTTCGGCTTCAGCGCCGTGTCCGAACCTTGCTGAGCTGGGCTTGAGTTCGTGCGCGCGCAGCACACTGTCGTGCGCGATTGAGCCCAGCGCCAAGATCGCGCGAACGCGCGGCAAGGCGTCGAGGCGCGCGGATAGGAATTGCCGGCAGGTGCGGATTTCCTCCGGCGTCGGCTTGTTTTCCGGCGGCGCGCATCGCACCGCGTTTGTGATCATCGCGCCCTTGAGGGTGAAGCCGTCGTTGGGGTCGGCGCGATACTCGCCTTGAGCCAAATCGAGTTTTTTCAGCGTGCCGTAGAGTAGATCGCCGGCGTAGTCGCCGGTGAACGGCCGCCCGGTTCGGTTGGCGCCGGTGCGGCCCGGCGCCAAGCCCACGATCAGCAAGCGGGCGGCGGGGTCGCCGAACGAGGGCGCGGCGCCGTTGAACCAGGCGGGTTCGGCGCGGGCATTTTGTTCACGATAGGCGACGAGACGTGGGCACAACGGGCAGTGCTTCGGCGGCTCGGGTGGAACCGTGCTCACCGCTCGTCTTCGTCGTCGTAGACGTAGCGATCCTCGCCGCGTTCGCGCGGCGGGCGCCCGATCAGATTGGCGAGATCGGCCAGGTCGACAAAATTATCCGCTGCCCGGCGAATGTCGTCCGCCGCCATCGGCGGATTGGACTTGATTGTGGAGACCACGCTCACGCGCATGCCTTGCTTTTGCACCGCCTCGATCGCGGCCAGGAAATCGCCGTCGCCGGAAAACAGGAAAGCATGATCGACATACGATGTCGCCTGAACAAGGTCGACCGCTAGTTCGACGTCCATGTCGCCTTTGAAACGCCGGCGGCCGCTGGCGTCGGTGTACTCCTTGGCGGGCTTCGTCACCAGCGTGTAGCCGTTATAATCGAGCCAATCGACCAGCGGCCGGATCGGCGAGAAATCCTGATCCTCGACGATGGCGGTGTAGTAGCTGGCGCGGATGAAGCGGCCACGCTTGCGGAACTCCTCCAGCAGCTTGCGATAGTCCATGTCGAAGGCGAGGCCCTTAGCCGCCGAATAGAGGTTGGCTCCATCGATGAACAGCGCCACGCGCTCGTCTGGATGGATGAGGCGATCGAGCAAAGTCATAAAGCTATCCGTTTACGCGCGTCGCCGCGCTTGCGATGATTCAATTGGATGCACAACACCGCCTACATCGCCTTGGGTTCCAACCTGCCGCATGAGGGCGTGGACGGACCGGCTTTGTTGGCGCGTGCGGCGTCAGCGCTCCAAGCCGCGGGATGGGCCCCGCGCGCGCGCTCCGGCATTTGGCGGAGCGCCGCGTGGCCGCCGAGCGACCAGCCCGATTACTACAACGCCGTTGTCGGTCTGGACCCACAGGGCGTTTCGCCGCAAGCGCTCTACGCGGTGCTCCGGGAGATCGAGAGTCGCTTCGGTCGTGCCCGGCGCGAGCGGTGGGATGCGCGCACCCTCGATCTGGATATCGTGGCGATGGGGTCGCTGGTCGGGACCTTTGGCGAAGTCACGCTGCCGCACCCGCGCATGCATGAGCGCCCGTTCGTGCTGGCGCCGTTGACGGAGATCGCACCCGATTGGCGGCATCCGGTGCTGGACAAAAGCGCTTCGGACTTGCTTGCCGCCCTGCCGGCGGACTATCGCTACCAACGCATTAGCGATTTCCCGCCACCAGCGG
>CALBSY010000448.1 GCA_937967725.1 uncultured Alphaproteobacteria bacterium
AACGGACGCAAGCTGCGCGCCAGCTGTCCGTTCGCTGTCGCCTATTTCAAACGGCACGCCGAAGCTGCGGACGTGCTAGTCGACTAGTCCCGCGGCTGCGGCACGACGCGGAGATACGGCTTCACTGTTTTCCAGCCGTTCGGAAAGCGCGTCTTGGCTTCCTCGTCACTCACGGCCGGCACGATGATGCAGTCTTCGCCGTTCTTCCAGTTCACCGGCGTCGCGACTTTGTGCTTGGAGGTGAGCTGGATCGAATCCACCAACCGCAGCACTTCATCGAAATTGCGCCCCGATGACATCGGATAATAGAGCGTCGCTTTGACCACCTTATCGGGCCCGATGATGAACACCGTGCGCACTGTCGCGTTGGTCGCGGCGGTGCGGCCCTCCGACGTGCCGGCCGTATCCGCCGGCAGCATGTCGTAGAGCTTGGCCACTTTGAGATCGTGATCGCCGATCATCGGATATTGCACATCGCCGCCGGTGACGTCGCGAATATCCTTCTTCCAGCGGTCGTGATCGCCGACAGGATCGACCGACAGGCCGATCACCTTCACGTTGCGCTTCGTGAATTCCGGTTCGAGCTTGGCGAGGTAGCCAAGTTCGGCCGTGCACACCGGTGTGAAGTCCTTGGGGTGCGAAACCAGCACCGCATAACTGTCGCCGATCCAATCATGAAATTTGATGCGGCCTTGCGTGGTCTCAGCTTCAAAATCGGGAGCTTTGTCGCCAATGCGCAGCGCCATGGGAGATCTCCTTGATGGGCGGGCCGAGGAATGCGGCCCGATAGCACGCGGATCAGGACGCCGCCAGGATTAGACGGCGCCCGCGGCCGCGTGCATCAGAGATAAGGAGGGGTTCTGCGGGCACAACCGCATCTCGTCGCTATTGGATCAACCCGCAAGCGATGCGCGCGCCGCCGCCGCCGAGCGGCTCGGGCTGATCGCTGAAATTGTCGCCTTGCGCATGGACCATCAGCGCGTGACCGCGCAACCGCTCAATATCCTCGATGCGCGGGGCGGTCAGCGATTGCTGCGCCGTGCCGTCGGCGCTCACTTGCAGCACCGGCAGATCGCCAAGGTGCCCTTCGCCGTATGGACCGAGGTGTTGGCCGGTCCCGTCCGGATCCCAATGCCCGCCTGCGGCGCCGGCGGGCGCGACATCGCCATTGTCCGAACCGGGTTGGCACGATGCGGTTTCATGCACATGAAAGCCGTGTTCGCCGGGCGGCAACCCAGTGAGATTGAGCGCGAAAACCGCGCCTTCGGAACTGTCGCGCACCACGACGAAGCCAACTGATTGTCCTGGGCCAGCCAGTGTCGCTTCGGTCATTTGCACCTGGATCGCCGTCGCTGCGATCGGCGGCGCGTCGCTGGCCGGCGCGTCCTCGGCGGGCGGGGAACAGGACGCCAGCACGAGGCCGGCCGCGATCAGTGCAATCGCTCTCATCTGCAACTCCTTCGTTACCTGCGGCTGAGATAGATCGGCGCCGTGGCGCGCACAGGCTTGTCTGCTAGGATCGGTGCGGCGGAGGCGGAGCGTGGGGCGGTTGATGGCTTGGTTCGGTGCGCATCCGCTCAGACCGGCGCTGGCGGCGCTGGCGGGCATCTTGGTGCTGGGCGCGGCCTCTTGCATCACCGGCCCGGCGCGTGCCGACCGCGACTGGTACCCCTACCTCGCACGCGCGCCGCATGTGGAGTTGGACGCCGAGCGTTTCGCGGTGACGCCGCTGAGCGACTGGAGTTACGCGCCTGAAGGTCCGACCGCGGAAACATACACCGAAGCGGCCTACGACCTGAGCGAGCTGCGCGGCGTCTGGTTCATGCTTGAGCCGCAGCCGGGCTCGCAGCTGGCCGCACACACGCTGCTGTTGTTTGAGTTCGAGGGCGACCGCCTCCTCGGCATCACTATCGAAGCGCGGCGTGAGCGGCATGAAGATTATTCGGCTTTGCGCGGTCTGTTCAATGCGTTCGAGCTTGCTTACATTTGGGGCAGCGCGCGCGATTTTCTCACGCGGCGCGTGGTGATGCTGGACCACGAAGTGTTCGTTTATCCGGTCAACATCACGCCGCAGCAGAACGAGATGTTGCTGAGGCGCCTGCTGGAACGTACGCACGCGCTGGAAACACAACCGCGCTACTACAATACAGTCATTTCAAACTGCACCAATGAGCTGGCGAAGGCCGCCGGCTTCAATTGGGCGCCGGCCTACATCTTCACCGGCCGCTCCGACGAATACCTGTTTCGGCGCGGCATTATTCCAGGCGAGTCCTTCGCGCAGGCGCACGCGCGTGCCGATATGACGGACTTCGTTCGCGCCCTCAATGCGCCGCCGGCGGAGCGCTTCGATGCGGAACTGCTGGCCGAGTTGCGCCGCCGCCTCAACTAACCGCGCGATGCTTCGATCAGCCGCGTCCGCTCTTGCGCGGTGATCGCGCGCCACTTGCCCTCGGCAAGATCGCCGAGCGCGAGCGGTCCGATGCGGACGCGGAGCAAGTCGGTCACTTCCAGCTCCACCGCTTCGCACATGCGCCGGATTTGCCGGTTGCGCCCCTCCAGCAGAATGAAGCGCAGCCGCTGCGGTTCGATCTCCTCGACTTTGGCCGGTTTCAACTGCCGTCCGTCGAGCGTCAGCCCATGCCGCAGCAGGCTGAGCTTCTTCTGAGTGATCGCGCCAGCGCCGCGCACGAGATCCTCTTTATCCAGCTTCGACTCCGGCCCGATCGCCGCCTTGGCCAGCACGCCGTCCTCGCTCAGCAGCAATAGGCCGCGCGAGTCTTGGTCGAGTCGTCCGAGCGGCGCCAGCCGCGTGCGTTTGGTCGGCATGTTGCCCGGCTTGCCGATCAGGTTAGCGCGCGTCAGCAGCCGCGCAGCCGGAATCTGATCGCCTTCGGGCTGCGCCGAGACGACGCCGACCGGCTTGTTGATAACGATGCTGATCTGCGGCCGCGTGCGCGCTTCGCCGACATCGATGGTCTGCCCGGGCGATATCTTGCGTCCCGGGTCGTCGACGCGTTGGCCGTCGATCGTCACCAGTCCCTTGGCGATCAGCGCTTCGGCCTCACGCCGGGAGCACACGCCTTCGTTGGCAAGCCACTTGTTCACGCGTTGCGGTTCGCCGCCGTCGTAAGTCTTGCGCCATGCCATTGGCGGCACTTAGCGGCAGTCGGCGCGCTCCTGCAATGCGCGCAAGCGCTGCACCGCGAGCGGTTGAATTTGCAGCTCGTCGCGCATGCAGGCCAGTTGCTTGTAAAGTTCTACCGCGCGGGCTCGGTCCTCGCGGCCGCCCTGACGCAGCATGTCGGCCAGATTGAACATTGACGGCGCATGGTGTTGGCGCGCGGCATGTTCGTAGAGCGCCCGCGCCCGGCCAGCATTGCGCTCGACGCCGATACCGTCGCGGTAGAGCGTCGCCAGCATGTGCTGCGCTTCGGGCTGTCCGCCATTCACGGCGCGCTCCAGATAAGGCACCGCTGCGATCGGATCGCGCGGTCCCGCGCGGCTGTCGCGCAGCCAGCGCGCATAGAAATATTGTCCGCGTGGATCGCCGGCCTCGGCCGCCGCCAGCCCCAGCCGTCTGGCATCGCCTTGCGCTTCGCCCCGCGCACGGGCGTCAGCCGCCAGCATCAACGCATAATCGACCTGCGCCGCGCTCCAGCGCAGCCGCGCCGCTTCCGCCAGGCGCTCGTTGGCTTCGCGTTCGCCGATGCCGGCGTGCGGCGCCGTGCGATGCAGCATCCAGGACAGATAGAGTCCGCCGGGTTCGTGTTGTTCGGCGGCGGCGTCGCAGAATTCGCGCGCCGCGGTTGGGCTGGGCAGAAATCCTTCAACGCCGGCCATGTGGCCAAGGCACGCCATCGTTTGCGCTTGCGCATCGCCGGTAAGCGCGCGGCGTTTGATACCGTCGGCGTCGGTCAGCCGCGCGGCGGCATCGCGCCAGGGCTGCCGCTCAAGCACGCGCCAGTTGAAGCCTTCGCTCGCCTCTTCGATGACCGCGGCGGTTTGGGCCGGGGCGGCATCGGCCGTCGTCGTCGCCACCAGCAGCTCACCCGAGCGCACCGCGTTCAAAACCCGGCCAGCGCCGAAGCCCACTGCAAACAGCACGCCCACCGCCAGCGCGAATGCGCCGAGCGTGCGCCAGGGCGGCAGCGCCCCTTCCGGCTGCGAAGGCTGCAGCAGCGCCGCCCGCGCTTTCGCCAGCGCGTCCGGCAGCGCCTTGGCGTCGCCTTTGGTCGGCGTCAGCTTGTCGATTTCCACGACCAGCGCTTCAAACCGCGCCTTGAACTTCGTCCGGTCACGCGCCGGCAGCTCGACACGCGGCGCGGTCTTGAACGGGCCCGGGGTCGTCCCGCCTGCCGCCTCGGCGCTGATCAGCTTCTTGCGCTCCTGCGCCAACACCGCCAGTGCGGTCAGCCACGGCGCCGCCGCGGCCGTGCGTGACCACAGAACCAGCACGCACTTCGAGCCTTCCGCCGTCGCAGCGATGTCGTTTTCGGCGGGAGCGCCCGACGCCGCGTCGAAACCGAGCAGGCGCAGCGCCTCGGCGAGCCCGCGCGCTTGCGCTTCCTCGCTCATCGCCGCCGCGACAAACACCTCCGCCATTGTCGTCCCTCGCCTCAATTATGGATGAACCGAGGCGGGTGCGGCAGCGTCAAGCGCAATAGGCGAACATTGCTGTGTCTTAAGCCGACACGGCATGACCGGCCTGTGAAGAAAATCTCGACGTGGTGTCGGGTGCCGTCCTAGTCGTTCGTCCTCAGTTCAACCGAGGCTCATCCCATGCTGTATGCCGTGCTCTGCTACAATGACGAGGCCGCCGTCTTCGCCTGGACCAAGGAGGAGGACGACGCCGTCATGACGCGCCTCAACGTGGTGCACCAGAAGTGGGAGAAGCAGGGCAAACTGAAGCCCTCGATCCGGCTGCTGCCGACCTCCGCCGCGACTACCCTGCGCAAGTCCGACGATACCATCCTCGATGGCCCCTACGCCGAGACCAAGGAGCAATTGCTCGGCTTCTACATCATCGACGTCGACAATCTGGAGGAGGGCCTCGCTTTCGCGCGTGAGCTGACCAAGGCCAATCCCGGCGGCGCTTACGAGTTGCGGCCAATCATGATCTTCAACCAAGGCGCTTGATGTCCGAACTCGGCTGGATCGATGGCGCGCTGGCCTCGGCGCGGCCGCAGGCGGTGGCGGCGCTGCTGCGCTATTTCCGCGATCTCGATCTGGCCGAGGAAGCGTTTCAGGATGCGTGCCTGCGCGCGCTGAAGGCGTGGCCCAAGAACGGACCGCCACGCGATCCGGCCGCATGGCTGATCATGGTCGGCCGCAACGCCGCCATCGACGTGACGCGGCGGCGGGCGAAGCAGACGGCGCTGCCAGACGAAACGGTGCTGTCGGATCTGGATGATGTGGAAAGCGTAGAAGTCGAACGGCTCGATGCGGCGGACTATCGCGATGACGTGCTTCGTCTTTTGTTCATTTGCTGCCATCCCGATTTACCCGCGACGCAGCAGATCGCATTAGCGCTGCGCATCGTCTCCGGACTCAGCGTGAAGCAGATCGCCCGCGCGTTTCTTGTCGGCGAGAGCGCCATGGAGCAGCGCATCACCCGCGCCAAGGCCAAAATTGGCGGCGCCGGCGTGCCCTTCGAGACGCCGAGCCCCGCCGAGCGATCCGAGCGCGTCGCGGCGGTGATAGCGATGATCTATCTCTTGTTCAACGAGGACTATTCCGCCGGCGACTCACAGAAGGAGCGGGCGGCGCTGTGCGACGAGGCGATCCGGCTGGCGCGGCTGCTGCTGCGCATGTTTCCATCCGAACCGGAGATCATGGGGCTGCTCGCGCTGATGCTGTTGCAGCATTCGCGCGCGGCGGCGCGGTACGACAAGCACGGAAACGCCATTCTGCTCGAGGATCAGGATCGCGCGCTGTGGAAGCGGCCGCTGATGCAGGAAGGCCTGGCTTTGATCGACAAGGCGATGCTGGCGCGCGCGCCGGGACCGCATCAGCTTCAGGCGGCGATTGCCGGCCTCCACGCGCGGGCGGCGACCGCGGCGGCAACGGACTGGTCCGGCATTGAGCTGCTCTATCAAGCTCTCGAACGGCATTCGCCCTCGCCGGTGGTGACTCTGAACCGGTCGGTGGCGGTCTCCAAAGTCAGTGGGGCGCAGGCCGCGCTGGATTTGATCGAGCCGCTAGCCGGGCGGCTGAACAATTACTTCTACTTTCACGGCGTGCGCGGCTCGTTTCTGAAAGAGCTGGGCCGTTCGGGCGAGGCGCGCGAGGCCTTCAACCGCGCCATCGCGCTGGCAAACACGCCGGCGGAAGCGGCGCACATTCGCCAGCATCTGGATGCGCTATCGGCGCAGAAATGATCAGCAGCTTTGTCGGTTCTCCGCACGGCGGTTCGTCCTAGGTGCAGACAGAACGGAGACGAACATGTCACACCATGAACTCGCTATCGAACTCGAACTCGATGCACCGGCTGAGAAACTGTTCCGCTGCTTCATCGATCCTAAATTGCTGCAGCAATGGTTCGCGCCCAAGCCGTGGACGATCAAGAGCGTCGACATCGATTCGCGCGCCGGCGGGCGCTCCAATTTCGTCATGGCGTCGCCGGAAGGGCAGGAGTATCCGAACAGCGGCATCTATCTCGAAATCGTGCCGAACAAGAAGATCGTGACCACCGATGCTGTGACGCCGGACTTCAAGCCTTCGGGGCCGTTCATGATTGCGGAGGTCACGTTCGAAGACCTGGGCAACGGCAAGACCAAGTATCGCGCCGTCGCACGGCACTGGAGCGAAGAGACCATGCGGCAGCACCAGGAAATGGGCTTCGAACCCGGTTGGACGCAGACGGCGAGACAGCTGGAAGAGTTGGCGCAGACGATCTGAGGATTTGTCGACGTTAATATCCGAAACGGGCCATTTGCTCGGAGTGCGACGCTTTGATGGAACGGACAAG
>CALBSY010000449.1 GCA_937967725.1 uncultured Alphaproteobacteria bacterium
ATTTCGGCAGCGAAGGCGACATGGGCATCCCCAACGCCGAATTTTATCTGCGCGATCTGGTGCAAGGCTCGGCTGCGGCGCCCACGTATTTTAACGACATCCGCGTGCCGCTATCGCGTAACAAGCGCGGCAAGATCACCGGCTACGCGCACTTTTTCGACGGCGGCGTCAGCCCGAACAACAATCCCGCGCTGCAATTGCTGCTCACCGCTACCGATCCCGCCTTCGGCTTCAATTGGGCGCTTGGTCCGGACAATCTGCTGCTCTGGTCGGTCGGCACCGGCTATGTGCGCAAGCGGTTCGAAAAGCGTAGTCGCAAACGCCGCTCCAGCGCGCGGCCGATCAAGGACTTTCAGCGGCTGGCGTATTCGAGCAAGGTGCAAGCGGCGCTCGAAGGCTACAATCACGACATCAGCCAGCAGCAGATCACCATCCTGCAGGCGCTCTCGCAACCGCGCTTCCCGTGGTACGTCAATTCGGAAGTGCGCATGCAGTTGCTGACGCCGCTGCTCTCTGGCGGGCCGATCATGACCTACCAGCGCTATGACGCGCGTCTTGAGATCGATGAAGCCGAGCATCGCCGGCCCGAGCACGTCGAAAGTCTGCTGGGGCGGGACATGCCGGCGCGTGAAGTCGACAAGTTGCGCAAGCTCGACATCAAGGAGCGTGAACTGCTCGACATGCTCTATCGCGCTGGCGAGGCGCTAGGCGAGGCGCAACTGATCAGCGGACAATCCAGCGATGCCAACACGGTTACGGCGGCCGCGATAGCGGCCGATTGGCCGCCCCCCGGCTTCGATCTGCCGGGGTGGCGCAGGGAGCCGCCGCCTGCCACGGCGCCAGCGCCGCCGGCGGCGACGTAGTTCATCGCAGCGCACGGACGGTTCGTCGTGGAGAGACGCGTGATGACGCGATCATGGAGTTTGATTTAATCGATTGCTCTCTGGGATAGGAAAATCTGATCGGAGAACAGCGCATGGGCAGGCTCGTCATAATCCTGGTTGCGTTGCTGGCTATTGCGCCGGCGCATGCACAGTCGCCTAATCTCAACGGCTGGTGGCGAGCCACGCTCGAGCGGCATGGCGACCGCATCGACTTCTATCTCGGTATGTCCGAGAGCGAGGGGCAGCCGGCCGTGCAAATCAGCGTTCCCGCCGTTCGCACGCACGGATTGAATGTAGGCCCTTATGAAATCCAGGGCGATACCCTGAGCGTGCCGGGCCTTGGGTGGCAATTGGCAATTGTCGACGAAGGCGCCGCACTCACCGGCACGGTCCCGCGGGGGCTCGCTCCACATCATGACATCGCGGCGCGCTTTGTGCGCGTGGAAGAACCGCCCACTCTACCGCCGCTGACAGGTGCGGAGCAGGCGCCAAGCCCTGCCTGGATCATCGAAATCGGCGCGCCGGTTTGGGGCGGGCTAACCTACGACGCGGCGCGCGAACGGCTTTACATTGGCGCCGACAATGGCCGCTTGATTGCGGTCGATGCGCGCAATGGAGCGTTGGTTTGGATGGTCGATCTAGGTGCGCCCATTCGCGCGGCGCCGACGCTTGCCAATAATAGACTCTACGCGACGACCGATCGCGCGCTCTATGCGGTCAACGTTCACGACGCCGCCATCGACTGGTCGCGCCCCTTCGGCGCCGAGCGTGCGCGCCGCCTGCCAATCTCCGACCCGGACGCGCGTTGGGATCATTATGGCGCCGCCGCGGTCATTAGTGGCGAGGCGGTGATCACGGCGAGCCGCGACGGTTGTGCCTACGCCTTCCGTTCACGCAACGGCGGTGAATTATGGCGGCGATGCGTGGACGACATCCTCACCGGCACGCCGGCGGTCGCTGGAGATCGCGTGCTCATCGGAGGGTTCGACGGTCACGCGTACGCGCTTTCCCGCAGCGATGGCGTGGAACTCTGGCGGCACGATTTACATGCGCCGATCCCCCGCGGGCCGGCGATCGCGGACGACATCGCCGCCTTCGGAAGCCGCACCTACGATCTCAGCGCTCTTGATACTGGTTCGGGCGTTGAGCGCTGGCGGCGCCATTTCTGGTTCTCTTGGGTCGACTCCGAACCAGTGTTGCGCGACGGCACCATCTATGTCGGCTCGTCCGATATGCTGGCGGTGCAGGCGCTCTCTCCGCGCGGCGAGCAGCATTGGGTTGCGTCGCTGCCGGGCTGGGCCTGGCCGGCGCCGGCGGTGTCGGCCAACAGCGTCTATGCCGCGGCCGTCGGCGCGCGATCGTATTTCAGCCCTCGTCAGGGCGGATTCGCTGCGTTCAACCGCGCGACCGGCGCGCTGCGGTGGGTGATTTTCTCAGGCCCGCGCGAAGAGGCCGAGATGTACGGCTTTGCAGCCGCGCCGGTGGTGGCGGGAACGCGGGTATTTGCCGCCGATCTGAACGGTCGAATTTACGCTTTCGACGATCCGGGCGCCTGAGGCAGACGCGCGCTTGCCGAGTCGCTCGGTTTGCGCGATGCACGCGCGGACGAGGAGCGCGTGCGCATGTCGGGAGTAGTGGTCGTCGGCGCCCAATGGGGCGACGAAGGCAAAGGCAAGATCGTCGATTGGCTGGCGCATCGCGCCGATGTCGTGGTGCGTTTCCAGGGCGGCCACAACGCCGGGCACACGCTGGTGGTCGGCAACACCACCTATAAGCTGGCGCTGCTGCCCTCGGGCGTGGTGCAGGGCAAGCTTTCGATTATCGGCAACGGCGTTGTCGTCGATCCGTGGGCGCTTACCGAAGAGATCGCCAAGATCGAAGCGCAAGGCGTGAACATCACGCCGGCGAAGCTGGTGCTATCGGATCAGGCTTGCCTCATCCTGCCATTCCACCGCGATCTCGATTCCGCGCGCGAAGCGCAGGCTGGCGCCGCCTCGATCGGCACCACGATGCGCGGCATCGGCCCCGCCTACGAAGACAAAGTTGGCCGCCGCGCATTGCGTGTCGCCGATTTGGCCGACGCCGAGTCAATTGATTGGAAGATTGAGCGGCTCACCGCGCACCATAACGCGCTGCGCAGCGGGCTGGGCTTGGCCGAGATCGATGTCGCGGCGTTGAAGCGGCAATTGCTGGAGATCGCGCCGAAAGTGCTGCCGTATGCGCAGCCTGCCTGGCGCGTGCTCGATGCGGCGTTCCAGGATTCCAAGCGTGTGCTGTTCGAGGGCGCGCAGGGCGTGCTGCTGGACGTGGACCATGGCACTTATCCGTTCGTTACTTCGTCGAACGTCGTGGCGGGGCAGGCGTCCGCGGGATCGGGGGCGGGGCCGGGCAAGATCAGCTACGTACTGGGTTTGGTGAAAGCCTATACGACGCGTGTCGGCGCCGGGCCGTTTCCAACCGAGCTCGGCGACGCGGTCGGCAAACGCCTCGGCGAAGTCGGCAACGAATTTGGCACCAATACCGGGCGCGCGCGGCGCTGCGGCTGGTTCGATGCTGTGCTGGTGCGCCAAACCGTGACGCTGTCCGGCGCCGACGGCATCGCGCTCACCAAGCTCGACGTGCTGGACGGCTTCGACGAGATCAAAATCTGCACAGGCTACAAGCTCGGCGGCAAAGTGATCGACTATCTGCCGGCGGGCGTGAAAGACCAGGAAGCAGTTGAGCCGGTATACGAAACGCTGGAAGGCTGGAAGGAAGTTACGCGCGGCGTGCGCTCCTCGAAGGACCTGCCGGCCAACGCCATCAAGTACATCCGCCGCATCGAAGAATTGATTGGCTGCCCGGCTGCGTTGGTCTCCACTTCGCCGCAGCGCGAGGACGTGATCTTGATGCGCGATCCGTTCAAGGCGTGAGGCGATTATTGCCGCGTCATATGAAACGGGCCGTGCAGCGCACCTGTATCCCAGCTGCCGGCGAGCGTACGGCCGTCTGCGGACAGGCGGCCTTCGTAGATCACCGGACGCATCGCCGCGCTGCCTGCCGGATAGGTCTTGGTGAAGCGCACCGCGCCGCCTGGCAGCGCTTCGCCGCTGATCTCCGCGCGGAGCCCGCCGCCGCTGATGCCGTAGATATCCTGCTCGGTTACACGCCCGGTGATTACGCCGCCGGCGCCGTGTTCGAGCACCAGTTCGAAGCGCGTGTCGCGTCCGGCCTCGGTGTATACGCCGGTCCAGCGCCCGCTCATGTCGGCAATGGCGCCCGAGGCCAGAGCTTCGCTCGCGGCAGCGTGCGGCGGCCCGAGCTGCGCTGCGTTGAGCGCGGTCAGCGCGGCGACTGCAGCGGCGAGCGCGCCGCCAGCGATGAGATGTCGCCGCTCGAGCCGGAACGGAGCGGGCGATGGCTGCGGCAATGGCGCCCCGGCTAAGTCCTCGCGCCCGACGTGCTTGCCGATCGCACGCATGATGCGCGCCCAGCCCTCATGCGCGTCGCCGCCCTGGAAGTCCGCGAGCGACACGACATTGACGTTGTAGAACTCGGCCGGCAGTTCATCGGGCCGCAGGCTGTCGAGCGTCGCGGCCACAAGCTTGTCCTGATCGAGCCCGATGCGGCTCTCGATCCGCACCCAACGTCCCGCGAAGGCGGCGCGGCTCCACAAGCCGAGCACGCACTTGGCGCCTTTCACGGCGCGGTCGATGATGGCGGGGAAGTCCTCGCCGGTGTCGATGCCTTCGGCGTCGAAGAAGACGTTGAGCCCAAACGCCTCCAGCCGGTCGCGGATAAGGCGCACGCGCGCGGCGTCCCGTCGCGCATACGAAATGAACACGTCGTAGGCCGCGTCGCTCATATGCCCCTCGCGTGGTGAGAGATTCGGCTTCGCGATTGTAGCGCCTCGGCTCAAGCCGGGGCGAGCGCCCCGTGGTCAAGCGCTGCCGGACGGGCTAGATTCGTTTCGGGAGATCAGAATGGCCGCCGACAACGACGAACAGCCTGAAGCCGCGCGGCGGCGATTCTCAGTGGACGATGCGCGCGTGCGCGCGCGCGAGGCGCTGCAGAAATCCGAATTCATTCTCTCGCGCGCCTACGGCCTGTTCAAGGATCCGAAGGCGGAGTGGGAGCAGATACGCGCGGAAGAAACGACCGTTCCCAACATCCTGATCGGCTATGTCGCGCCGCTGGCGGCGATTCCGCCGATCTGCGATCTGATCGGTCAGGCGCTGTTCAATCAAACACTGCAGCTGCAAGTCGGCGACGCCCTGATCCGTGCTGTCGTCACCTGGCTCGTCAGCATCGGCCTCGTGTTTTTCCTCGGCGTGCTCGTCAACGTTGTCGCCGACCATTTCGAGGCCGACAAGGACTATCTCTCCGCGCAGAAGATCGCGGCGTATTCACTGACGCCATCGTTTCTCTCCGGCGTATTCTCGCTCTGGCCGCCGCTGTGGTGGCTGTCGCTGTTCGCGCTGGCGGCGATGGTATGGCTGATGTACCGGGGCCTGCCAGTGCTGATGCGCGCGCCGGAGGAGACTGCGCTCGGTTACGCCGCCACCGTAACGAT
The DNA here is from genome assembly GCA_937967725.1 of uncultured Alphaproteobacteria bacterium. Classification (GTDB taxonomy): domain Bacteria; phylum Pseudomonadota; class Alphaproteobacteria; order Caulobacterales; family Aquidulcibacteraceae; genus Vitreimonas. The sequence goes on from CALBSY010000449.1 coordinate 5,437, forward strand.
CGCGGCCATGGTCGGCGGCATCGTTTTGTTCTCCCTGGCGAGCTGCGTCACGGTCTAAGCCACCGCTTTTCGGTTGGCCCGGCGGGCTTGCCTCCCTAGCATCCGCGCGAGTCGCCGAACGGGGAGGAACCGTCATGACCATCGATCCCGCCAACGCAGGTGCGCCCAACATCGTCGAGCGCGTCAAGAACATCCTGCTCACGCCGCAAGCCGAGTGGGACAAGATCGCAACCGAACCGGCGGATGTCGGTAAGCTCTATACCGGTTACGTTCTGCCTCTGGTGGCGATCGCCGCGATCTGCTCGTTCATTGGCTTGTCCATCATCGGCGCATCGGCGTTTGGCGTGAGTTATCGCGTGCCGATGGTTCCGGGGATCGTGAGCGCGATCCTTCAGATTGTGATGGGCCTCGTCGGCGTCTACGTGCTGGCGATGATCACCAATGCGCTGGCGCCGAACTTCGGTTCGCAACAGGACATGGGTCAGGCCCACAAGCTGGCCGCGTACGGCTCGACGGCGGGCTTCCTCGCCGGCGTGTTCGCGATTTTTCCGCCGATCGCGATGCTTGGCATCCTCGGCCTGTACTCGCTGGTGCTGATCTATCTCGGCCTGCCGCGCCTGATGAAGACGCCGGAAGACAAGCGTGTCGGCTATTTCGCCACGATCATCGTCATCATGATCGTCGTTTGGATCGTGATTGGCGTGGTCGTCGGCGGCGTCCGCACGGCGATGGGCGGCATGGGCGGCCCAAGCTACACGTTCGGGCAGAACTCGACGCCGAGCCCGTCGCAAGGCGAAGTCACGCTGCCGGGCGGCGGTTCGGTTGATCTCGGCGAGTTTCAGCGGCAAGCCGAAGCGATGCAGAGCGGCGGCGGCGCTGCCGCGGTCGATCCGTCGCGGCTGCAAACGCAATTGCCGCGTTCGCTGCCGGGCGGCTTTACGCTGACGTCAGCGTCGAGCAGCTCGGCGATGGGCACCGCGCAAGCGGAGGGCGTCTATCGTAGTGGTCAAGCGGAGTTGCGTCTGACCGTCGTGCATATGGGCGCCATGGGCGCCCTGGCCGGCATGGCCGCCGGCATGAACGTGCAGCAGAACCAGCAGGATGCGGACGGCTATTCACGGACGCAGACCATAGATGGGCGCGTTTACAACGAAGAAGTCTCCAACAGCGGCGGTAGCGCCAGTTACGGCGTGATCGGACGCGGCGTCGCCATAACCGCGGAGGGACATGGCGGCGTCACGCTGGATCAAGCGCGCGCGGCGGTGGAGACGGTGGGCGTGCAGCGGCTTGAACGAGAGTTTGGCAGTTGATTTTGCGCAATGTTCGCTAATCGCCTGCGCATGATGCTAGAACGGGATGCGGCAAGCGATCCGGCGTGACCCGAACGGCGCGAGCGTCCGGACGCAGACCCGCGCTACGGTCCCCGAAGCAACTCCTCCCGGATCCTAACAAATGACAGCAAGACGTAAGAACGGCGCCCATGAGGCGCCGGACGCCGTTTCAGCCAGGGTCGGGATGAGGCAAGGGCCAGCGGCGAGCT
>CALBSY010000450.1 GCA_937967725.1 uncultured Alphaproteobacteria bacterium
CGGCTTGCGTTGCGCGCCGCGGTCAAGGGCGAAACAGCGGAAACTGACGCGCCAATGCTCCGGTTTGTCGGCGTGGAATCCCACCAGCCTGCGCAGGCGTTTGCGCGGCGCGTGCAGGAGCGGACGCGTGTTGGGCTTGGGATAGGCGCTCGCCTCGATCAGCAGCAGGCGGCGCGTCAGCGCTTCGGCGCAGCGCAGCCAAGAGGCGAGGTGCGCGTGCGCGGCGGCGGTGAGCGTCTGGCGTGCGGCGACGTCCTCCGGGCCGCCGAACAGATTGTACAAGAGGTGCATGAACGCCGCCGCGATGCGCCACAGAGGGTTGGGCTGGTCCTGCAGCGGATCGATTGGTTCGGCGGCGTTCATACGGGAGACATGATAATGCCGGTTCGGCGCGGTCGGATTTGTCGGCGCCTATCCCCGTAATTTTGGCTGTTGTTGATGGTTCTTCACGCTCCATTCCGAGAAGAAGGGCGCGCGGCGCGCGTGCGCGAGCGTGCGGAAGACGTTGAGCGGTGGCTGTTGGGGTAGTTCGAGGGCGCTAGCGCTTCGCGTTGGGCCAGGGTGAGCTCTGCGGCGGGATGCGGGGGTGGGGGAGGTGCATGACTTAGCGTTGCGCAGGCGTTGGTCAGGCTATGCGAGAATGCCGAGCCGGTTGGGATTGTCGATCCACTTTTTGACCTTTTCTACAAACCCCCAAACATCACCCGGTCCGGGCTTAACGTAACCCAAGGCGCTTGGGTCCACGCCCATTCGGTCAAAGGCCGTAGTCAGCCATTCGCCTTTGTCGGACTTTCCAACTCCATTCATCAAGACCGGCAGCCAGCATTCAAGCTCGCCGGTTGGCACAAAGAACAATCCGTATTTTTCAAACTCATCAATGAGCGATCGCAGCTTGGGCTGATCCGCCGCATCTAGCGCAGCGACGCCCTTGGACTTGCACGCTGCTTTGCCGACCCCGTCCATCAGGACCTTTACCTCTGCTCGCCTCGTTTGAAGCGAAGTGAGCGTTGGCGCATCAACGTTCAACAGCGGCCACAGATGCTTGAAATCCTTGTCTCTCAACGCGTCGATATCAATGATTCCAGCCGCAGGCACGCCGAGTTTTCTGAGAGGCCTCAAAAGTCGCGGTATCGTCTGCCAATTCTGAGCGTTCAAGAACAGAACGTCTTCGACACCTCGGCCTACCCTTGACAGTCGATAATTCACCTCTTCGTAGAAGGCTCGATCGGCATCGGCCTCCGTAACAATGACACCCCGGTGAAATAGTGCACGCAGCGCATTGGCCGAGCGCAGCAGCGGGTCGTTCATTAATGCGGTGATCTCGGCGGCATCGATTGAACGAGCTGACGCCTGCGAACGCTCGAAGGTCAACCGCACTATCCGAATGTCGGTGGACGCCTGCGTTACTCACATAAGACACTCGCAGCTGTACATCGAAATAACCAGCTAGGCGTCGCGAGACCGCGTTGCCTCGGCGAGAACTCGGCCAAGTCGTCGAGCCAACGTCGGATGCAGAAAGGCCTCGGGCTCGTCGAGCAAGAGTATGCTGTCTGGCAAGCCGAGCACGGCGGAGACAAGCCCGACTGACGCCTTCACTCCATCCCCAAGTTCAGCAATGTCGATGGCCGCTTCGTGAAACTGACGAGAGGCATTGTCGAGTGCTTGTTCTTCCAAAACAGATGTCGGTGCCCGCGTGCTCATCCGGACCTGGAATAAGCGCATACCGGTCGGGTCAATGACGTAGTGTGAACCAAAAGCTTCGCTTGTGAATTCCCGCACGCGCTGTCGTGCCGACGCGTCCTGAAACAATGCAGACAGCAGGTTTTGCGGGTATTTCTTTAGGTCACCTGTGGGCTTCGGATCGACCAGCTCAAATCGAGTGCGGCCGTCCAGTCTCGTTACGAGGAAGCGATACAAAAGCCCCCTCTTGTTCAGGTCGGACTGCTGCTCGAATGTGTGCTGGAGGTCCTCCTCGCGCACCTGCGCCATCTGGCGCTGTTCGCTGCCTCGCGTGATAGGCCGAGTGAGCCAAAAGTGCCCCAGGCGGGTCTCTTGATCTTCGACACGCTCCGCTCTGAAGGGCCGGAGCAACTCCATCAGTTCCGCGAATGTCGATGGCGTTTCAAGGACGATGGTATCCAATACGCGGAGTTGGACATCTTGTCCGCTAACCCATGCCTCAATTTCGCGAAGCGTCAGACTTTTGCCCGCGTTGTTCGGCCCGACCAGTATTGTTACCGGCGGACAGTCGATCTCAAGCGGCTGTGCAGCACCGCTGCCCCCCGCCGCGAACTTCAGCTTTGCGAGCTTTAGCTTCGCTGGCATCAAGGCCCCTTGCGCCGCCGTCCGCGGTACGGCGGTTTGTTCTTCCGCACTGTCGCGCCCGTTAGCGTCGCGCGTTCGTCGCCGCGGCTTGCGCGCACGGCAGTCTCCGCCGCTTCGCGCAGCGTTTCCTGGCGCGCCAGCGGATCATCCGCGATCAGCAGCTCGGTTTCCTGCAGCCGTTTGATTTCGTCGCGCAGGCGCGCGGCGGTTTCGAATTCGAGGTCGGCGGCGGCCTCGCGCATCTGCTTTTCCAGATCGGCGATGTAGCTCTTGATGTTGTGGCCGATGAAGGGTTCGGATTCTTCGGCGACGCCGCGGGCGCCTTTGCGCTTGTCGCCGCCGGCGCCGCGCTTCCACGACATCGGATCGCGCGGATCGATGGTCAGCGAATCCTTCTCGTAGACGCTGTCGAGAATGTCCTTGATGTGCGAGCGCACGCTTTGCGGCGTGATGCCGTGTTCGAGATTGTACGCCTCCTGCTTTTCGCGCCGGCGCTTGGTCTCGGCCATGGCGCGCTCCATAGAGCCGGTGATCGTGTCGGCGTAGAGGATGACCTTGCCGTCGACATTGCGCGCGGCGCGGCCGATGGTCTGGATGAGCGAGGTTTCGCTGCGCAGGAAGCCTTCCTTGTCGGCGTCGAGAATGGCGACGAGGCCGCATTCGGGAATGTCGAGGCCCTCGCGCAGCAGGTTGATGCCGACCAGCACGTCGAAGGCGCCCAAGCGTAGGTCGCGGATGATTTCGATGCGTTCGACCGTGTCGATGTCGGAGTGCATGTAGCGCACGCGCACGCCTTGCTCGTGCATGTATTCGGTGAGGTCCTCGGCCATGCGCTTGGTCAGCACGGTGACGAGGCTGCGATAGCCGCGCTTGGCCGTCTCCTTCACTTCGGCGATGACGTCGTCGACCTGAGAGTGGCCGTGCGCCTGCACCGGGCGCACCTCGACCGGCGGATCGATCAGGCCGGTGGGGCGGATCACCTGTTCGGCGAACACGCCGCCGGTGCGCTCGAGCTCCCAGCCGCCGGGCGTCGCCGAGACGGCGATGGTGTTGGGGCGCATGGCGTCCCATTCCTCGAATTTGAGCGGGCGGTTGTCCATGCACGAGGGCAGGCGGAAGCCGTATTCGCTGAGCGTGTGCTTCCTGTTGAAGTCGCCGCGATACATGCCGCCGATTTGCGGGATGGTGACGTGGCTTTCGTCGACGAACACGAGCGCGTTGTCGGGGATGTATTCGAACATGGTGGGCGGCGGCTCGCCCGGTTTGCGCCCGGTGAGATAGCGCGAATAGTTTTCGATGCCGGCGCAGGAGCCGGTGGCCAGCATCATCTCCATGTCGAAATTGACGCGCTGTTCGAGCCGCTGCGCTTCCAAGAGCTTGCCCTCGGCGCGAAACCAGTTGAGGCGGTGCTTCAGCTCCTCTTTGATTTGGCTGACGGCCTGATCGAGCGTCATGCGCGGCGTGACGTAGTGCGAATTGGCGTAGACCTTGACGGCGGAGAGCTGCGCGGTCTTGCGCCCGGTGAGCGGATCGAACTCGTCGATGGCTTCCAATTCGTCGCCGAAAAAGGAGAAGCGCCAGGCGCGGTCTTCCAAGTGCGCCGGCCAGAGTTCGACCGTGTCGCCGCGGACGCGGAAATTGCCGCGCGCGAAGCCGGCTTCATTGCGCTTGTAGTGCAGTGCGACAAGGTTGCGGATGAGCTCTTGTGAATCGACTTGGTCGCCAGCCTTCACGGTTAAGGTCATCGAGGTGTAGGTCTCGACCGAGCCAA
>CALBSY010000451.1 GCA_937967725.1 uncultured Alphaproteobacteria bacterium
ACCCCCCACGCCCGGGTCCACCAGCCCAACCCACGGCCGCTCCGCGCGCGCCCGTAAAAGGCGCACGGCGCCCGCGCTCTGTTCACCGACAATGCGCACGCGCGCCGTGCGCGCGGCGATTTCCGGCGGCAACTCGATTTGCGCCGATGTTGACTGTGCGCCGCCGCTAAAATTCAACTCAGCGGCGCCAAGCGACCGCCCTTCGGCGGTTTCAGCCGCGACCGCGCCAGCGCTCGAACCATTCGCGCCGCGCCGCACTTCTGCACTCACGCCTTGCGGCGTGACTGCGCCAGCGACGATAGCGCGGGCGGTCTGCGCCGGCAGGCGCGCTGTCACCGGGCCGCGCCGCTGCAACTCCGCCGCCAAGGCTTCGGCGCCCGCGTCGTGCAAGCCATCTGTGATCCACACAATGCGCGCAAAGTCGCCGCGCGTCTGCGCCAACCGCCGCACCGCGTCGGCACGGTCCGGGCGCCACGGCTGCGGCGCCAATCTGCCCACGCGCGCTCTTGCGTCGCCTGCGGTCAGCGCTTCGCCGGGATCGCGCGCTGGCGCGCTGGGCGCGGTGAGCAGCAGGAAGATCGGCGCATTGGCGCGCTCGGCGTCCGCAATCGCGGCGTTGGCGGCGTTGCGCACGTCGGTCCAGAAAGGCGCGGCGGTCCAGCCGTCGTCGATCACGATCAGCGTGCGTCCACTGGCGGCTTCCTCTGTCGCGCTTGGCGCCAGGCTTGGCCGTGCGAATGCGAAGATCAGCAGCGCCGCGGCCAACATCCGAAACAGTACCAGCCACCAAGGCGCTCGCTCGCGGCTTTGTTCATCCGTGCGCAATCCCAACAGCAGGCGCGTCGGCGGAAACGTCGCGCGTTGCGGCGGCGGCGGCGTGGCGCGCATCAGCCACCACAACGCCGGCAGCGCCAGCAGCGCGAACAATGCGCCAGGCGCGCCGAACAGGAACGGCCCGAAACTCACGTGAAACGCTCCGACACCAGCGCGATCAGCATCGCCAGCGCCGGGGCGCCGCCATGATCGGTGCGATGCAGCAGCGCCGGGAAGCCGAGTTCGGCGCCGGCCTGCCGGATCGCGCGCCGGTGCGCTTCGAGCCGCTCCGCATAGATTTCGCGCACCGACTCTGGGCGCCCCAGCAGCGCCTCACGCCGCGAACCGGGCGCTTGAAACAGGGTGCGGCCGCGGAACGGAAAGTCTTCCTCTGCTGGATCGGCAATCATCACCAGCGCGCCGCTTGCGCCCGTGCTCGCCGACGCCGTCAGCCGCGCGCGCCACGTTTCCACCGGCGCATAGAAGTCGCTTAGAAAAACGATTGTGCTGCGCGGCGGCGCGGCGGCGTCGCCCATCGGCTGCATCAGATCGATCGCCAACCGGTCGACAGCGCGTGCGCCGGCGCGCGATGGCTGGCCGAGCGCGCCAATGCGCTCACCGCCGCGCTGCAATAAGATAGCCAGCGCCAGCGCCAATGTGCGCGCGCGGTAAAGTTTGGTTGGCCGCGCCGGATCGCTGGTCCAATCGAACCCGGCGTCCGGATCGATCCAGAACCACGCTGTCTGCGCCGCCTCACGCTCGCGTTCGCGCACATAGAAGCGGTCGCCGCGCGCGGAGCGGCGCCAATCCACCAGCCGCGCGCCGTCCTCGGCGCGGTGGTCGCGGTATTGCCAGAACGCTTCGCCTTGGCCTGCGCGCCTGCGCCCATGAAACCCGGGCGCGCTCGCCGCCAGCCGTTGCGCATCGAGCAGCACGCCCGGCAGATCGCCCGCGAGCGCGAGCGCGTCGTGGCGCGCCCTTTCACTCATCAGGCGGCGCGCTCGGCCAAATCGTCGACCAGCGAGTCGATGTCCAAGCCTTCCGCGCGCGCGCCGAACGAAAGCTGCATGCGGTGCACAAGCGCCGGGCGCGCCAGCGCGGCGACATCGTCCACTGCCGGCGCCAAGCGGCCGCGCAGCAATGCGCGTGCGCGCACCGCCAGCATCAGCGCCTGCCCGGCGCGCGGGCCGGGGCCCCAGGCGACGTGCTGATTGACGCGCGCGTCGGTGCTCGAGCCCGGACGCGCCGACCGCACCAGCTCCAAAATCGACGCCAGCACCTTCTCGCCCACCGGCATGCGCCGCACGAGTTGCTGCAAGCGGATCAGGGCTTCGCCGTTCAGCACGGTTTGCGGATGCGCCTCTTCCAATCCTGTCGTTTCGATCAGGATCTTCCGTTCGATCTCGGCGTCGGGGTAGGGCACATCGACTTGCAACAGGAAACGGTCGAGCTGCGCTTCCGGCAGCGGATACGCGCCTTCGTGTTCGATCGGGTTCTGTGTCGCCAGCACGTGAAACGGTTTCGGCACGTCGTACGCTGAACCAGCGACAGTGACATGATACTCCTGCATCGCCTGTAGCAGCGCCGATTGCGTGCGCGGCGACGCGCGGTTGATTTCGTCGGCCATCAAAAGCTGCGTGAAGATCGGCCCCTTCACGAAACGGAAGTGCCGGCGCCCATGCTCGTCCTGATCGAGCACTTCGGAACCTAGAATATCCGCCGGCATCAGGTCGGGCGTGAATTGCACGCGCTGCCAATCGAGCCCCAGCACCTTCGCCATCGCTTCCACCAGCCGCGTCTTGGCCAGCCCCGGCGCGCCCACCAGCAGCACATGGCCGCCCGCCAGCACCGCCGACAGCGTCAGCTCCAGCACGCGCTCCTGGCCGAACACCGCCTTGCCGATCTCGGCCCGCACGCGCGCCAGGGTTTCGCCGGCTGCTTCCGCTTCCGCGACCAGCGCCTGGGCTGCTTGCTTGTCCGAATTGCTCATGGGGGCGAAGCTCGCTTGTATGGGGGCGGTTTTATGACGACGCCTGAGAACACACCGTCCCTGGAGCAATTGCTGGCCAGCCTCAAGCGGCAAGCGGCGTCCGGCGACAAAACCCTGCCTCCCGTCGACAAGTGGAACCCCGCGCATTGCGGCGACATCGGCATGGAAATCCTGGCCGACGGGACCTGGAAACACGAGGGGACGCGCATCACGCGCGAGTCGCTGGTCCGGCTGTTCGCCTCGATCCTGCGCAAGGACGCCGACGGCGAGACCTATCTCGTCACGCCGGGCGAGAAGATCATCGTGCGCGTGGAGGACGCGCCCTTCACCGCGATCCGCGCCGACCGCATTGGCGAAGGGCGCGAGCAGACATTGGTGTTCACCACCAATGTCGGCGACGTGGTGCAGGCCGGCCCCGCCAACCCGATCCGCGTCGCCTATCGCGGCGACGAACCGCGCCCTTACGTTTTGGTGCGCGGGCGCCTGGAAGCGCGCATCCTGCGCGCGCCGTTTTATGAGATGGTGGAGTGGAGCGAGACGCGCGAGGGAAGGCTGGGCCTATGGAGCGGGGGCGCGTGGTGGGAATTGGGGGACGAACGGTGACTGCTCAACATCGGATCGTCGGCTTCCAGGCGGCATGTCACGCTTGGTCTCGCGCAAACTTGGGCCGCGTCACACAGGACGTTGCGCGCTGCCGGCTGGAAGCCGGCGGTCAAGGGCTGCATCTATGACCGCCTCCCTAGAACATCGCCTCCGCGCCCGTCTCGATCCGCTCGATGGGTTGGCGCACGACGACGCGGCCGCGCGCAGTGACAACGATCTCAATCCCGATTGGCCGGAGGCGATCAACGCGACGCGCGCGGCCGCGGTGCTGGCGCCCATCGTCAAGCGCGCCGAGGGCTGGACCATGCTCTTCACCGAGCGTTCGGTCGAAACGCCGGCGCATCCGGGTCAGATTTCCTTTCCCGGCGGGCGCGTGCAGCCCGAGGACGGCGCCCCGCTCGAAACCGCGCTGCGCGAAACCGAGGAAGAGATCGGCCTTGCGCGCCGCTTCATCGAGCCGATCGGCGCCGTCGACCGCTACGACACCATCACCGGCTTCCGCGTCACGCCGATTGTCGCGCTGGTCGAGCCGGGCTTTTCGCTGACGCTCGATCCGCGCGAAGTGGCGAGCGTGTTTGAAGCGCCGCTCGATTTCCTGATGGACCCGGCCAATCACGAACGCCGCGAAGGCCAGTGGCGGGGCCAGACGCGCTATTATTACGCGATCCCGTACCAAGGCCATAACATCTGGGGCGCCACGGCGGGTATGATCCGCGCGCTGTGGGAGCGCCTTTATGGCTGACGATGCGCGCTCAAATCGGAAGCGCAATTCTTATCCGCGACCAAGGAGCCGTCGGTGAGCAAGTTCATCCGCCAATTCCATCGCTGGACATCGATCGTCTTCGCGCTCGTCGTCGCCGCCATCTTTGTCATGTTGGGCCTAGGCCAGCAGCCGGCGGAATGGATCTATTACACGCCGCTGCCGCCGCTCTTCCTGCTGCTCGCCACCGGCCTTTACATGTTCTTCCTGCCTTACGTCCGCCGACGCTCGCCTTCGACTCCCTCCAGTTGAACGCGCCTGCAAACTGCGCGAAGACAAACGCGCAGTGACGACCATCACCCACGCCGCGTGGCTCAAAGCCAAGGAAACGCAAGCGCTCATCGCCGCGCTTGAGGCCGCGCGCGCGGGCGGCGCGCGTTTCGTCGGCGGCTGCGTGAGCAACACGATGATGGGCCGCGCCGTCGATGACATCAACATCGCCACCCAGCTCACGCCCGATCAGGTGACGGAGGTCGCAACCGAGGCGGGTTTCGCCGCGCACCCTACCGGCATCGAGCACGGCACCATCACCGTCGTCGTCAATCACCGTCCGTTCGAAGTCACGACGCTGCGCCGCGATGTCTCCACCGATGGGCGCCGCGCCACCGTCGCTTTCACTGAGAGCTGGGAGGAGGACGCTCAGCGCCGCGACTTCCGCATCAACGCGCTCTATGCCGATGCGCAGGGCCAGATCTACGATCTCACCGGCGGCGGCCTCGATGACGCCCGCGCCGGGCGCGTCATTTTCATCGGCGATGCGCATCAGCGCATCAAGGAAGACCATTTG
>CALBSY010000452.1 GCA_937967725.1 uncultured Alphaproteobacteria bacterium
AGTTATCAAGAAGGCGAAGGGCTATTACGGCCGCCGCAAGAACACCTTCCGCGCCGCCAACGCGGCGGTGGAGAAGGCCGGCCTCTACGCCTATCGCGACCGCAAGAACAAGAAGCGCACCTTCCGCGCGCTCTGGATCCAGCGCATCAACGCCGCTGTCCGCGAGGAAGGCCTCACCTATTCACGATTTATGAGCGGGCTCGCCAAGGCGGGCATCGAGCTTGATCGTAAAGTGATGGCCGATATCGCCATGAACGAGCCCGCGGCTTTCAAGGGTCTTGTTGCGCAAGCCCAAGCCGCACTGAAGTAAGCTTCAACGTGGTTTCCTCCCCCGCCTCCCGTTCGCTTGCCGAGCGGGTGACCTAAACAGCCGGGGGAGGTGGCCGCGAAGCGGCCGGAGGGGCGAAGCCCCGCACGTGTTCGCTGCGCGGCCTCGCAAAGGCAGTCGCAATCATGAACGCACACACCAACGATCTCGCCGCGCTCGAACGCGATCTGCTTACGCGCGCCGAAGCCGCCAACGACGAAGCCGCGCTCGAAGCGCTGCGCGTCGAAGCGCTCGGCAAGCAGGGGAGCATTTCCGCGCTGATGCGCAATCTCAGCTCGATGAGCGCGGACGAGCGGAAGAGCTACGGCGCCGCGCTCAACCAGCTAAAGGACACGGTCACCGAAGCGATCCTGGCCAAGAAGGCCGCGCTCGCCGAAGCTGAACTAGACCGCCAGCTGCAGAGCGAAGCCGTCGACGTCACGCTGCCGCCGGTGAAGCCGCGCATCGGCGCCATCCATCCCGTCAGCCAAGTGATGGAGGAGATGGCGGCCATCTTCGGCGAGATGGGTTTCACCGTCGAAGAAGGACCCGACATCGAGACCGACTTCAACAATTTCACCGCGCTCAACTTCCCGAAGAACCATCCTGCGCGCGAGACGCAGGACACGTTCTTCATGAACGCCAAGGGCGAAGACGGCGAACGCAAGGTGCTGCGCACGCACACCTCGCCGGTGCAAGTGCGCACCATGCTGAAGCAGAAGCCGCCCATCCGCATGATCTGCATGGGCCGCACCTTCCGCAAGGATTCCGATGCCACGCACACGCCGATGTTCCACCAGATCGAAGGCCTCGTCATCGACGAGACTACGAGCATGGCCGATCTCAAAAGCGTGCTCGTCGCCGCGCTCAAAGCCTATTTCGAAATCGACGACGTGAAGATCCGTTTCCGTCCGCACCATTTCCCGTTCACCGAACCGAGCGCGGAAGTCGATATCGGCTGCGACCGTTCCGGCGGCACGATCAGAATCGGCCAGGGCGACGATTGGCTGGAAATCCTCGGCTCCGGCATGGTGCATCCGAACGTCTTGCAGAATTGCGGCATCGATCCCGAGAAATACCAAGGCTACGCCTTCGGCATGGGCATCGATCGCCTGGCGATGCTCAAATACGGCATGCCCGATCTGCGCGACTTCTTCGCCGCCGACACGCGCTGGCTGAAACACTACGGCTTCAGCCCGTTCCTGCTGCCCGGCATGGCGCAGGGAGTCGGGTGATGCACGAGATATTGATTGGCGGCGAGCGCCGCGGCGTGACCTTCACCGTACACCAAAACACTTGGAATGACGGCAAGGGGTCGCAGCTTTGCGAAGCAGCGGCATCTTTCTGCATGGATGCTGTGAGCGGAGAATGCTCGACTGTTCTCGCTGACAGTATGTTGCGAACCTTTGTCGCCGACTTGGAGGAAATGACTCGAGAACTGCACGGCGCCGCAACTTTGTGGGGCGGAAACCCTGGGGGTCCCAATGCGCGCGCTGAACTCAAGATGGAAAAGGCCGGGAACATTGGTGTGGATGCAAGCTTTTCGGATTGGCAGCACGAAGGCGTCGGCTTTCAAACCAAAATTCAGTTCGCGATGGATCAGTCGTTTCTTCCGCCGCTTGTTCGGGCGGCAAGAAGTGCGCTGTGTGTGTTCCAATGAAATTCACGCTCTCATGGCTCAAAGAGCATCTGCAAACCGACGCCAGCATCGACGACATTGTCGAGCGCATGACGATGATCGGCCTCGAAGTGGAGGAGGTCGAGAACGTCGGCGAGAAGCTGAAGGCGTTCACGGTCGCGCGCGTCATCAGCGCCGCGAAGCACCCCAACGCCGACAAGCTGCAGGTCTGCCAGGTCGAAACCAACCAAGGCCAACTTGAAATCGTTTGCGGCGCGCCGAACGCGCGCGCTGGGCTCGTCACCGCGTTCGCGCCGATCGGCACATTCATTCCCGGTTCCGGCATCACGCTGGAAGCGCGCCCGGTGCGCGGCGTCGTCTCCAACGGCATGCTCTGCTCCGGCGCCGAGCTTGAGCTCGACAACGACGCCCACGGCATTCTCGAACTCGATCCGGACCTGAAGGTCGGCACGCCGCTCGCGGAAGCGCTCAACCTCAACGACCCGGTGATCGAAATCGAAGTCACGCCCAATCGCCCGGATTGGCTGGGCGTGGCCGGCATCGCCCGCGATCTCGCCGCCGCCGGCGTCGGCAAATTCAAGGACAAGCCGATCAATCCGGTGCCCGGCCGCTATCCGTCGCCGATCAAAGTCGAGATCGACAATCTCGACGCTTGCCCGATGTTCTCCGGCCGCCTAATCCGCAACGTGAAGAACGGCCCTTCGCCGGCCTGGCTTCAGCAGCGCCTGCGTGCGCTCTGCATGAAGCCGCTCAATATCCTGGTCGATATCACCAATTACGTTTCGCTCAACCGTGCTAGCCCGCTGCATGGTTAATGCGCCGCGAAGCTCAAGGGTGCGATCCGCGCACGAATCGGCCCAGCTGGCGAAAGTTTCAAAGCGCTCGATGGCAACGTCTACGAAGTGACGCCGGAAACGTGCGTCATTGCTGACGATCGCGCCGTGCTCGGCCTCGGCGGCGTCATCGGCGGCGAAGAAACCGGTTCGAGCGAAGCCACGACCGACGTGTTCGTCGAGTGCGCCTATTTCGATCCGACGCGCACGCACCAGACCGGCCGCGCGCTCGGCCTCATCACCGACGCGCAATACCGCTTCGCCCGCGGCGTCGATACCGGCTTCGTCGGGCCCGGCTCCGAGCTGACCCCGCGCATGGTCCCCGATCTGTGCGGCGGCGAGCCCAGCGAGATCGTCGTCGCCGGCGCCGAACCTGCGCCGCCAAAGCCCGTGTTCTTCGATCCCGACCGCGTGCGCCAGCTCGCCGGAATCGACGTGAAACCCACGCGCGTGCGCGCCGTACTGAAAGCGCTTGGCTTCGAAACCAGCGCCGAAGGCGAGGGCTCCAAGCGCATCATCGTCGAACCGCCGACTTGGCGGCGCGATGTCGAAGGCTCCGCCGATCTCGTGGAAGAAGCCGCGCGCATCGAGGGCTACGACAAACTGCCCTTGCTTGCGCCGCCGCGCGCCGAGGGCTTCCGCCCGCCGCCGGTCAGTGTAGGCGAAAGCCGCACGCGTCTGGCGCGCCGCGCCGCCGCGTCGCTCGGCTATCTCGAAGCCATCACCTGGAGTTTCTGTTCGCGCAAGCAGGCGCAAGCGTTTGGCGGCGGCGCCGAGGAGATGTTTGTGGCTAACCCGATCGCGTCCGATCTCGACTGCATGCGGCCCTCCGCCTTGCCGCAGCTTCTCGTCGCCGCGCAGAAGAACGCCAACCGCGGCTTCGACGATGCTCGCCTGTTCGAAGCCGGGCCGATCTACGGCGACACCACCGACGCCGGCCAGCAGCGTACGCTCGCCGCCGTATGGCGCGCGCGACCGCCGCGGCATTGGCGCGCCGCGCCCGCGCCCGACATTTTCGACATTAAGCGCGATTGCCTGATGGTGCTCGATGCGCTCGGCGCGCCGGTGGCGTCGCTGCAGACGTATAGCGACGCGCCCGCGCATTGGCGCCCAGGCCGCACCGGCGTGCTCAAGCTCGGCCCCAAGGTGATCGCCTATTACGGCGAAATCCATCCGCGCGCGCTCAAGGCCATTGATGTGGAAGCACCCGCGCTGGCGTTCGAAATCTTCCTCGACGCGCTGCCGCCGCCGCGCGCGAAAGGGCGCTCTAAGCCGCCGCTGGAGAAGCTCGACCTGCAGCCCATGTCGCGCGACTTCGCCTTCGTGGTCGACGACGGCGTCGCCGCAGCCGACGTGGTGCGCGCGGCCTTCGGCGCCGACAAGCAGCTCATCGCCGATGTGTCGCTGTTCGACGTCTATCGCGGCGACCGCATGCAGCCGGGCAAGAAATCGCTCGCCATCGAGATCACGCTTCAGCCGCGCGAAAAAACGCTGACCGACACCGACATCGAGGCGGTCAGCGCCAAGGTCGTCAGCGCGGTAATGAAAGCGACGGGCGGCACGCTGCGCGGCTAATCCGCCCGAAACTCCCGCACCGCCGCATTACGCGTGATGACACCGCGCCCAGCCGCGATCAGTGCGGTGACGTCATCCGCCTCGATCGACACGTCGGTGCGCACATTGTAGAGCGCCCGGTACTCATCTGCGGTCATGTCGCGGAAGGTAAGCACGTCGAGCGTCATGGAGAAATTCTCGCACTGCGCCACGCCTCGCGCGCAGCGGAAATCGCGCAAGACGCGCTCCCATTCCGGCAGATTGGCGCGGAATGCGTCAAGCGCCGAGCGCTTGGCCGCGTCCACCGACGCATCGAGCGGCGCATACATCATCTCATAGGCGCCGTACGCATCGGTTGCGCGCTGTTGAAATGTTCGGTCGCGGACGTATTCGGCATTGACCACCAGCACTAGCACGCGCCGCGCCTGCAGCGCTTCGTGCTCGCTCAGCGGCGCCGGCGCCGGCAGCGCGGCCTGCGCCACACTCAAGCTCAGCAGCCCCAGATTGTCCGTGAGCCCGCCATCGCCGAGCAGTACGTAGAGTTGCTGCGCCAACCGGGCGCCGCGATAATTCTCGAACGCATACGCTGTAGCACGCGCACTTTCAGGCGCCGCGCGATCGGCGAGGATTGGCGCCATCCATGCCGGCGCCGGACAATTCGCTTCTGGAAAGCTCTGCGCCAGGATAGGACGAAACAGCACCGGCGCCGCCATCGACGCCGCCACTGCGTCGGCGACGCGCACGCGCGCCAAATCGCTGCACACACCGTCAAAATAGAACGGCGTGAACGCAAACGCGGTCGCGTTGTACAAGTCGGACGCATTGATGACGACGCGCGGGCCGGCTGCCAGCGCATCCATGTGTGCGCCGCCATAGAGTTCGCGGTCGAGCCAGTCGGCGAGTTGCGCCGGTCCGTTCATGCCCCCGCGCAGCGCGCCAACCAGGCCCAGCGGCGAGTATTGCCGCCGCACGCGCCAATCCTTGTCGAGATACGCGGCGCGGAAATTGTCCAGGCCGCGCTCGCCGTGCAGCCCATAATAGGCGGCCAGAACCGATCCGCCCGACACCGAACTGATCAGCGCAACATGCTCGCTAAGCGGCGCGCCATCGCGTCCGCGCATATCACGCAAGCCCTGCAGAACGCCGAGATGAAACGAAGCCGCGCGAGCCCCGCCGCCGGAAAGGGCCAGCACAATCAGATCCTCGCCTACCGCCGCGCGCCCGGGCGCTTGCATTTGCGGCGATGTCAACGGCGCATTGATCGGACGCGCCGTCGCGCACGCCGAAAGCGCCAGCATCAGAATGAAGGCGAGCCCCCGCATGAGTGCAACTTCCGCACGCATGCGCCACGCTGACAAGCCCCAACGCCTCAGGAGCGCGCGGCGACCCGCTCGGCCTGCCTCAGCGCGCGCAGCAGATTGCCGCCGGCCACGCCGGCGATGTCGCGATCGCTCCAGCCGCGCCGCATCAGCTCGACCAGGAGCGCTGGATAGTCCTCCACGCCATCGAGCCCTTGCGGCAAATACGGGACGCCATCGTAATCCGAACCGATGCCGACGTGCGCGCGCCCCGCCACCCGGCCGATATGTTCGATGTGGTCGGCGATCACGGTGAGATCGATCTCCGGCCGCGGGTGCTCCGCCGCCCACGCTGCCAATCCTTCGCGCACCGCGTCCGGATCGCCGGGATTGAGCGCCTTAAGCCGCGCGTCTTCGGCGGCGCGATTGGCGCTCCACGAGCGCACGTCCTCTGACGTGAACGCCGGATAGAAGTTTACCATCACCACGCCCCCATTGCGGCGAAGTGCGCGCAGCACGTCATCGGGCACGTTGCGCGGATGGCCCGTCAACGCGAACTCGTAGGAGTGCGAGAAAATCACCGGCGCCTCGCTCACGCGCAGTGCATCGCGCATCCCCTCGGCCGAAACGTGGCTGAGATCGACCAGCATGCCGATCCGGTTCATTTCCCGCACGACTTCTTCGCCAAACTCGGTCAAGCCGCCGTGCGCCGGCGCATCAGTGGCGCTGTCGACCCAATCGGTATTCTGCGAGTGCGTGAGCGTCATATAGAGCACGCCGGCGGCGCGAAACTCGCGCAGCACGGCGAGATTGTTGTCAATCGCTTCGCCGCCTTCCATGCCGAACATCGAGGCGATGCGCCCAGCGCGATGGATGCGTACGATGTCGTCGGCGGAATCTGCGAACTCGAACGCTGAGTAGCGCGCGATCATGCGCCGGGTCAGGTCGATCTGCTCATGCACCGCGCGTGTTGCATCTGCGCCTTTGAGCGAAGCCGGCACATAGACCGACCAGAATTGTCCGCCGACCCGGCCCTGCCGAAGGCGCGGAATGTCCGTATGCAGGGGCGGCGTAAGCTGCCGCGTATCGCGATTCAAGTCGACATTGTCCAAGTCATTGCCGTGCGCGTCGCGGATTTCCCACGGCAGGTCGTTGTGCCCGTCGATTAGCGGCGTGGTGCGCAGGATGCGGTCCACACGGGCAAGCTCAGCCCGTGTCGGCGCTGCGGGCTGCGCCGCGGCGAAATCTAAACCTAGAAAAAAGAGGGCGGTAAGCGCGGCTGCAAGTCTGCTCATGTGAAGTCCCTTCCCCGGTATTGACGGTGATGGGTTGTTTTAATTGCGCTCGGCGATCAACCGAGATGCGCCTTGCTACGGATCGTTCCAGGTGTGCGAGCCGGCATTGTTGCCTTCATTCGACTCGCCGTTGGTGTTGCTGGCGTCGGCCACATACTCGAACACGAACGACTGGCCCGACGGCCAAGTCATCTCGTTCCAGAACGGCAGGTTGTGGTTGTAGACATGGCCGGCCTGAATTGCCGGAACTTGCACCACCAGCCGGTTCGGGTAGGCCGGATTAGTGTACTGCGCCAGATATGCCGCCGGAATGTCGACGCAGCCGCCCGCTTGTCCCGGCCGATGGCAGTTCACCGTTACGATCGACGCTTGCGACGCCGCCGCACCCGCGTTGCGCACCGATACGACGCCGTGCTCGATGCGCGATGGTATCGGGATGAGGTCCGGCGAAGCCGCAACAAGCCGGCCTGGCGCCGGGTGCGGCGTCACCGGTTGTGCTTGCGGCGTCTGGATTCTTGTCTGCGCTTGCGCCGCGTTCAAGCCGGCGCATGCTAACGCCGCCGCGATGAAGCCGGCATAAATAATTCGCATCATGGAGGCCTCTCCCGTCTGAGATGCCCCGCCCGACAACTCACATAGCGAGTATGCGGACGGCGCGCCGTGACGGGTGTCACGCGATCATCTGCGCCTGCGGCGAGGCTAGCACGGCAATCATGAAATACATGATCGTCACGAACACGAGAGCGAACAGATATTTTTGCGCCTTCATGCGCCGCACCTAAGCAGCGTCGCGCGCGAACGTACGTGACACATGGCACGCGACGTCAGTTAGAAGCCGTACGCCTTCGCCATCTCCGGTTCTTTCGCCGCCACCAGCCGCGCCAGGTCAACGATCACCTTGGCCTGTTTCCAGGTCGCGTCGTCGAGCATCTTGCCGTCAACCAGCGCCACGCCTGTGCCGTCCGGCATCGCGTCGAGCATGCGCTTTGCCAGCTTTACTTCTTCCGCGTCGGGCGTGAACACACGTCTGGCGATGGCGATTTGAGAGGGGTGCAGCGTCCAGGCGCCGACGCAGCCCATCAAGTACGCATTGCGAAATTGCTGTTCACACGCGGCTTCGTCAGCGAAATCGCCGAACGGCCCGTACATCGGCTTGATCCCATGCATCACGCACGCGTCGACCATGCGCGCGAATGTGTAGTGCCACAAATCCTGCTGTGCGCTTTCGCGCTTGGCTTCGCTCTCAACCTGATCGGAAATCACGCGATAACCGGGATGGCCGCCGCCGACACGCGTCGTCTTCATCTTGCGCGAGGCCGCCAGATCGGCCGGTCCCAGGCAAATCCCATGCATGCGCGGCGAGGAGCCGGCGATCGCTTCTACGTTGGCGACGCCCTGCGCGGTTTCCAGAATGGCGTGCAGCAGGATCGGCTTCTTCACGCCGTGCTTGGCTTCGAGCAGCGCCAAGAGCTGATCCATGTAATGGATGTCCCATGGCCCCTCGACCTTCGGAACCATGATGACGTCGAGCCGATTGCCGATCTCGCTCACCAATTGCGTCACATCATCCAGATGCCACGGCGAATTGAGCGCATTGATGCGGCACCAATAGCCAACCCCAGCGCTTGCGAAATCGAAGCTCTTGCCCATCTCGATCGCACCCGCGCGCGCTGCGTCCTTTGCATCAGCCGGGATGGCGTCTTCGAGATTGGCCAGCACCACGTCCACCTGCTTGGCCATATCCGGCACACGCACGCGCAGCTTCTCGTTATGTGCCGGCACGAAGTGGATCATCCGTTCCAGCCGCAGGGGCAATTCACGAAAGGGCGCGGGCGCGCCGTTCGCCAGCGGCGCGAAGAAGTGGCGGGGAGGCTTGGTCACGAGGCTTGGTCCTGTTCTGTTCGCATGCGCAGCATGGCCCGCGTCGGCGCCGGGCGCAATCCAGCTATCCGGGGTGGGGCTTTACCTTGATGGAAGGTCCGGGGCGGGTATTGTCCGGCCCTTTCCGGGGCGGGTCAGAGCCGAGCTTTGCGCACTTATCTCGATTTCGAAAAATCGGTCGCCGAGATCGAGGCCAAGATCGAAGAATTGGCCGCGCTCGCGGAAGCTTCGGGCGCCGACGCCATCTCGCAGGGCGTCGAGCTTTCGCGTCTCAAGACGAAGGCCGAAAGCCAACTCGCGACTATCTATTCCCGGCTCGACGCCTGGCAGAAAACGCAGGTGGCGCGTCATCCGGAGCGGCCGCGTTTCCGCGACTACATCGCGGCGCTGGTCACGGACTTCATCGAACTCTCAGGCGACCGCACCTATGGCGAAGACGCAGCCATCCTCGGCGGCACGGGCAAGTTCCTCGGCCGTCCCGTCGTCGTGCTTGGCCACGAGAAGGGGCGCACCACGCAAGAGCGGCTGAAGCACAATTTCGGCATGGCCCGTCCCGAAGGGTACCGCAAAGCCGTCCGGCTCATGGATCTTGCCGACAAGTTTGCGCTGCCAGTAGTTAGCTTCGTCGATACTGCCGGCGCCTATCCTGGCATCGGCGCCGAAGAGCGCGGTCAAGCCGAAGCTATCGCACGGTCCACCGAGCGCTGCCTCGCTCTTGGCGTTCCCATGGTGGCCGTGATTACCGGCGAAGGCGGTTCGGGCGGCGCCATCGCCATTGCCGCCGCCAACAAGGTGCTGATGCTGCAGCACTCGATCTATTCGGTGATCAGCCCCGAAGGCGCGGCGTCGATTCTATGGAAAGACAGCGCACGCGCCAAGGATGCGGCCACTGCGATGAAGATTACGGCGCAAGATTTGATCGATCTCGGCGTGATCGACGACATCATCGAAGAACCAGTTGGCGGCGCGCACCGCGAGCCGGCCGCTGCAGTCGCCAAAGTTGGCGCCGCCATCGCCGCAGCGCTCGACGATCTTGGCAAACTCGACGCCAACGAACTGCGCGCGCAACGCCGCGACCGCTTCCTTGCCATCGGCCGCTTCGACGCGGAAAACGCGCCGAGCGTCTAGCGGAGCTCAGGCGCTTCGTGCGCCTTGCTCACCCTGCCCGCGCAAAAGATGCTTCTGCACTTTGCCCGCGGCGGTGCGGGGAAAGTCCTGCACGAATACGATCTGCTTCGGCGTCTTGAAGCCGGCGAGATGGCCGCGGCAATACTGGATGAGTTCGCCCGCGCCTAGTGGCAGCGCTTCCGGTCGCAGCATGACAAACGCGCAGCCGGCTTCACCCCATTTATCGTCCGCCACGCCGATCACCGCCGCTTCCAGCACTGCGGGATGACGCGCGAGCACATTCTCCACTTCGGCCGGATACACGTTCTCGCCGCCTGAAATGTACATCTCCTTGATTCGTCCGGCGACGTAATAGCAGCCGTCTCTGTCCCGTCGCCCGAGATCGCCGCTCTTCAGCCAGCCGTCGTCAGTGAAAGCTTTCGCGGTCTCCTCAGGCCTGTTCCAATAGCCCGGCGTCAGTCCCGGTCCTCGCATCCAAATCTCGCCGGTTTCGCCCTCCGCCACGTCGCGGCCATCGGCGCCCACAATGCGCACGTCGAGTAGCATTTGCGGCTTGCCGACTGAACCGATCTTGCTCAGCGCGTCCTCGGGCGCCGCTACAAAGGCGGTCGGCCCCGTTTCGGTCATCCCGTAGCCGTTGCACACCAGTGCGCCTTTGGCGGCGAAGCGTTCGACCAGCACATCAGGCATGGGCGCACCGCCGCACCCCCAAGCGCGCACGGCCGAAAGATCGCTGCGCGCGAAGTCGGCATGCAGCGCCAGCTGCTGATACACAGTCGGCACGCCAAAAAACACATCGAGCTCGGCCATCATCGCCAGCGCGCGCGCCGCGTCGAAGCCCGGCAGCACCGTAACAGTGCCTCCCGCAATTAGCGTTGGTAGCGTCACCAATTGGATGCCCGCGGTGTGAAAGAGGGGCAGGAAGTTGAGCGTACGGTCGCCCGCGCGTACGCCGAACGCCTGCGTGACGTGAAACGCGTTCACCGCCGACATCTGGTAAGTCTGGATCACACCTTTCGGCGCGCCGGTTGTGCCGGATGTGTAGCTTAAGAACCAGACATCGTCGGCAGGCCACAGCGTATCGGTTCGCAGCGGCGGCGCGGCCGCCAACGCTTGCTCGTACTCCTCATCCAGTCCGAGCAACGAGACATGGGAAAGCGCGCGCGCCGTGTCCGCGTCCGTGTTGGCATAGACGACGAGTTTCGGATCGCAATCGCTCAAGACGGTCCGCAATTCCCCGGCCGGCGCGCGCCAGTTGAGCGGGGCCAGAATGGCGCGCAGCTTGGCGCAGGCGAACATGATCTCGAAAAACTCGATGCGATTGCGGCAGAGGATTGCGACCCGGTCGCCGCGCTCTACGCCGCGCACCGCCAACACGGCCGCCGCGCGCGCGCAGCGATCCTCAAGCTCCGCGTAGGTTATCTGACGTCCGCTCGGCGCATCGATAAGCGCGATACGCCGCGGCGTCATCGCCGCCCGCTTTGCGGTGATGTCGACCAAGCCGACACCCATTGCTTCCTCCCAACGTAACGCGCGCTCTTACGACGCGTCGCCGTTCTTTTTCTTGGCCCGCGGCGCGAGCCCGTTGATCATCAAATCAGCGGCCGCTTCCGAAACCGCCGCCACATCCGCGTCGTCTTCCCAAACGCCATACTTCAAGCCGAGAAAAGTCGAAGCGCCCATTAGCGCCCACACGCGCACATCGTCGTCGCCTTGGCTGATCTCACCGCGCTTAGCCGCTTGCGCCAGCTGGGTGCGATAGGCGTCCGAAAACACGCGATAGTAAGCGCTGTACGCTTCCGGCGCGACGAACTGCGCTTCCATCACGACCCGGTAGAGTGATTTGTGCGTGCGCACGAATTCGAGATATGCGCGGATGCCGAGCCGCTCTGCTTCGAGCCTGTTCGGCGCGTCCTTCACCGCGTCCGCAAGCGCGTGGCGTGTGCGAACGCCCATGTCCGCCACCAGCGCGCGGAACACTTCCTCTTTCGATTTGAAATAGACGTAGAAGGTGCCCAGCCCGACGCCGGCGCGTGTGGTGATGTGGCTGATCGCAGTCTCGTGATAGCCGCGCGCGCCGAACTCTTCCGCCGCCGCATCTAGCAGCCGCCTGAGCGTGCGCCGGCCACGCGCTGTCTTAGGC
>CALBSY010000453.1 GCA_937967725.1 uncultured Alphaproteobacteria bacterium
CTGCGCTCAGGGTTGAGCAGGCGGTCCGTGGCGTCAGCCAAGCGCCGCGCCTCGGAGCGCGCCCGCGCGCTATCGCGCGCCGCCAGTCCCGAAAACCAGGCCATCGTGGCCGGGAGCAGGGCGGCCGCCACCAGCGCGCCCACCTCAACTGGCGTTGCGGCCATCAGCCGCTCGACGCCAAAAAGCGCCACAGCCGCCGCAAGACTCCCGGCGATCCAAAGCCCGCCCACGACGAGCGCGATCGCGAAAATAAGCCCGCCGGGGTCTTCGGCGCGCTCGGTTTCGGCGCTTGCTTCAGGCGTTGTCATGCAGAGCGTCCCCGCGAATGGCGCGCACACCGCCGCACGCGCATCCGCGCGTCAACGGAAACGCAACAAGTGGGGCCTTTCAAGGGCGAATGTCCGCGAGCGCACCGCGCATGCTGCGGATTGCAAAGGTTTTAGCGCGCCCGCTCGGCCTGGCACGCCTCTCCGGCGCAACCGCCAGCATCATTGCCTGTGCGCGTTTCCATAGTGACGCCGACCCAAGCCAGCGCAGCCGCGAGCAGGAAATCACGTACAGCCAAGAGAACAGCTAACATCGCCCTCTACCTCAATGCAGCGCTCTCTACATGCGCTTGCCCAGGCTTGGCTACAAGAAGACGCCGCCGTTTGTTGGCGCGAATGATGAATTCGTCGTTACAGAGCGGGGTATGAGGCCGCCGTGCTTGACGGCTCACGGAGGGCCGCTAAGTAGGGTGTGATGTTACAACATAACGTCCGCGGCGCGCGCCGAGCGCACCTTGCCCACGCGGCGGTGGTGAGCGTGCACGCCGTGTGCTGTGGGCTGCCTGCCCTGGCCATGCTGGCCGCGGCGCTCTCCGGGGCAGCCTCCGGAGGGGCTGTATTCTCTGATTCTTTTGTAGAATTTCACCACCTGCTGCACGCGCACGAGCTCTGGATTGTCGCCCTCTCGGCCGGCTTGGTTATGCTCGGCGCTTGGCTCGAAGTGAGCGCTCGTCGCCGCCATGTTGGTCACAGCTTCCCCTGGCTGTTTGCTTTCTCGGTGATTTGCTTTCTGGCGAACGTTGCCGTCGTCCTCGCCCACCGCGCGATCTAGCGTTTAGGTTTCAGGACGTGCAGCGCCAGCGTCCGGAAGCGGCGCACCGCTTGAGCGCTTTCATTCTCCCGGCCTAGCGCGCGCCGCAGCGCCATCCCTTCCAACGCCGCCATTAAGGTTTCGGCAGCTTCTTCAGGACCGAGCGCCGGATAAACGGCACCGGCACGCATTGCCCGCTCGATCGCAGCGGCCACACGTCCGACCGCGACACGGTCCCGCTGATGCAGCGCCTTGGCCAGCAGTGGGTCGCGCGCCGCCTCGGCCCAAACGTCTGCGAGCAAGGCGGCGTCGCCGTCGCCGTCGAAGGTTTCGAAAAACGCGCGCGCCAGCTCGGCCAATCCGCCGATCAGACCCTCCGAGCCGCCAAGCCGGTCAAGCATCGTTTCGGCCTCGCTTCGAGCGTCGAGCGCGATGGCGGCGATGATGTCGGCTTTCGAGTCGAAATAGCGATAAAGCGCGCCAGGGCTGATGCGCGCCTCCGCGCAAATTTCCTCGACCGTGGTCTGGCGGAACCCTCGCTCGCGGAAGCAGACGAGCGCTGCTTCGAGGATTTGCGTCCGGCGGCGTTCGGGCAGGTCGGGGTCGGCAAGGCGCGGCATCGAATCGACACCAGGATAAGCCGGCAAGCTGACGATTGGTTTAGGCTAAATTCACCCTGCGCTGGCAACGTTCGGCGACGACCATCGATTTGCCGAGGCACGCCGTATGACCCAACCGCCGCACACGGCGCTCGCCAACGCGGCCGAGACGCGCCGGCGGGAAATGCCCGCGTCGATCGCACTGATTATTCATACCGGCGGCATTGCCGCCGCCCTCGTGCGCGGGCCGGGGCCGGTCGCTT
>CALBSY010000454.1 GCA_937967725.1 uncultured Alphaproteobacteria bacterium
CGGCGAGATGCTGATCGCCTCTCAGATAAAAGCGGCCGACTTCCATCTCCTTGCCTGCCAATTGGTCATAGACCATGTCCAGCTTCAGCCGCGCGTCACGCGCATAGGGACTGTTCGGATAGCGACGCACGACGTCGGTGAGCGACTGGAGCGCGCGTTCAGTGGTGGCTTGGTCGCGGCCGACATCGAGAATGCGTTCAAAATGGCAAATAGCGACCAGATAATAGGCGTATGGCGCGCTGTCGTTGCCGGGATGGAGCGCAATGAAGCGCTGTGCGTCGGCGATGGCGTCGTCGTACTGACGGGCGCGATAGTGTGCGTAGGCTTCCATCAGCATGGCCCGCCGGGCCCAAGACGAATACGGATGCTGACGCTCGACTTCCTCGAACAGAACGAGCGCTTCGGGATAGCGGCGCCGGTCCAGATAATCGCCCCCACGATTGTAGAGGCGCGCCACCGGCTCTTCGACATATTGCAGGTTCTCGCGTTCGCGACGCCCGAACCCGCCGCAGGCCCCGAGGCCGGTGGCAAGTACGGTCATGGCCAGCGCGCGGGCAAGATGCTTCTGTCGGGGGCTCATCAAACCTGCCTCTTCTGGCTGCAGCACAAATCAAGCGCCGACACGCGGCGCTTCGCTGATACAGGATGGCGAGCGCGGCGCAAAGCGTCAGCCGCTGTCGCACAAACGGGGAATCTCAGCGCGCGGCCGCCGCCAGGGCCGGCGCAGATTCGCGCATGGATTCGGCCACTTCGCCGTCCCAGCGCCAGGCCTCCGGCGTATCGAGCAGCGCACGAACCAGGCGGGCGTTGAGCGCATGGCCGGGTTGGTCCGCCACAAAACGGCCACAAATCGGGGCGCCGGCCATGGCCAGATCGCCAATCGCGTCGAGCAACTTGTGGCGCACGAATTCGTCGTCGAAGCGAAGTCCATCCGGATTTACGACCCGGCCGGAATCTACAACGAGCGTGTTGTCCATCGAGGCGCCGCGGCCCAAGCCCGCCGCGCGCAGCACCTCCACGTCTGAGAGGAAGCCGAACGTGCGGGCGTCGGCGATCTCATTGAGGAAGCTTTCCGGCGTCAGATGCACACGGCGTCTTTGCACGCCGATCGCGTCATCGGCGAAACGAATGGTGACGTCGAGGTCGAGGCCGTCGAAATCTTCCGCCGGCAGCAACGCGGCGCTTTTAGCCCCCAACCGCACTTCAATCGGCTCGATGATGCGGATCACACTCTGCGGGATATGCTGCTCCTTCACGCCGGCGTTCTTCAGCGTTTGTACGAACGGGGCGGACGAGCCATCGAGGATCGGCACTTCGGGGCCGTCCACTTCGACGATCAGATTATCCACACCCAACCCGGCGCAGGCCGACATCAAATGCTCAATGGTTGCGACTTCAACGCCCGCCTTGTTGGTGATCGTCGTACAATTGCGCGTTTCGGACACGGAATCGGCGTGCGCCCGGATGATGTTGTCAGCTCCACGAACGTCCGTGCGCACAAATAGAACGCCGGTATCCACTGGCGCTGGGGTGAGCGCCATGCGCACGTGCGCGCCGGAGTG
>CALBSY010000455.1 GCA_937967725.1 uncultured Alphaproteobacteria bacterium
TTGAGCAACTCAGCGGGCTTGAGGGTCATCGCGCGGATCAGCGTGGCGAGTCCGACGTCGCCTTTGTGATGCAGCGTCAGCGCCGCCGCGAGCAACGTTTCGAGGCCTACCGCCCCGAACGCGGCCTCTTCGAACGGCAAACGCTTATCTTCGGCGGGCAGCGGATCGTGCCCAGAGACGATGACGTCAATCAAGCCATCGCCGATGGCTTGCGCGAGGGCTAGGCGGTCCTCCTCGCTGCGCAGCGGCGGCGAAAGCTTGGCGAACGTGCGGTAGCCGTCGACATCGTTCTCGTTGAGCACGAGATGATGCACGTTGACGCTGGCGACGGCGTTGACGCCGCGATCCTTGGCGCGCTTGAGCGCGGGCAGCGTTTGCGCCGATGACAGCATGTCGAGCAGCAGGCGCCCGCCTGTGAGTTCGGCCAACGCCAAATCGCGTTCGGCCATGATGGCTTCCGCGGCTGCGGGAATCCCCGGCAAGCCGAGGCGGGCGGCGAGATCGCCTTCGTGCATCACGCCGCCCTCGGCGAGGAACGGATCTTCCGGGCGATGCGCGACAAGCGCGCCGAATGCGGTGGCGTAGGAGAGCGCGCGGCGCAGGACCCGGCTGTCGACAATCGGCTTATCGCCATTGGTGAACAGCACCGCGCCGGCTTCGGCCATCAGGCCGATTTCGGTCATCAGTTCGCCGTCGAGATGTTTGGTCAGCGCGGCGGCAGGCAGGATGCGCACGCCGCCCGAACGGTCGACGCCGCGGCGCAGCACGAAATCGACCAAGCTCTGATCGTCGATCACCGGCGTGGTGTTCGGCATCATCACCATGGTGGTGACGCCGCCCGCCGCCGCAGCACGGCCGGCGGATTTGAAGGTTTCCTTATGCTCGGCGCCCGGCTCGCCGATGACGACGCGCATGTCGATGAGGCCCGGCGCGACGTGGGCGCCGCCGGCGTCGATGATCTCCGCCCCGTCCGGAACGGATGTGATGTTTCCGATATCCAGTATTTTGTCGGTGAACAGCACAGCGCCGTCCTCGACCTTGCTGTTGGCTGGGTCGATCAGCTTGGCGTTGGTGATCAGCGTGGGTTTGGTCATGCGCTCAGCGTTTCTTCATCGCGACGTTGAGCGTGGTGGAGAAGGCGATGGCGATGATGAACGGCACCCAGATCGGCAGCGTGCCCAGCCCTGGCGTTTCGAGCGCGGCGGCGAGGTGATCGTCGACACACCACCAGAGCAGAAACATCCACATCAGCGGAGCTCCTCGTTGGCGCCGTTTTCGGCCAGAGCTTCGAGCACGGCCATGCGTACGGCCACGCCCATGCGCACCTGCGCTTCGATCAGCGACACATCGGGATTGTCGGCGACGCTCGAGTCGATCTCGACGCCGCGGTTCATCGGACCGGGATGCATGACGAGCGCGCCGGGTTTGGCCAGCTTCAACTTGTCTTCGTCAAGTCCATAGAACCAGAAGAACTCGCGCGCCGAGGGGAAGTAGCCGCCTGTCATGCGCTCGCGCTGCACGCGCAACATCATGATGACGTCGGCGCCTTTGAGGCCCTGGCGCATGTCGTGGAACACTTTCGCGCCCCAGCGTTCGGCGCCGGGGGGCATCAGCGTGGGCGGGCCGATCAGACGCACTTGCGCGCCGAGCAAGGTCAGCAACGCGACGTTCGAACGCGCGACGCGCGAATGCATGACGTCGCCGCAGATGGCGATGGCAAGGCCTTCGATCTGGCCGAGCCGGCCGCGAATGGTGAAAGCGTCCAGCAGCGCCTGGGTCGGATGTTCGTGCTTGCCGTCGCCGGCGTTGATCACGGCGCAATCGACTTTGCGCGCGAGCAGTTCGGCGGCGCCGGACGAGCCGTGGCGCACCACGAGCAAGTCGGGGCGCATGGCGTTGAGCGTCGCGGCGGTGTCGATCAGCGTTTCGCCCTTGGCGACGCTGGAGGACTTCACCGACATGTTGACGACATCGGCGCCCATGCGCTTGCCGGCGATTTCGAAACTCGATTGGATTCTTGTGGACTTCTCGAAAAACAGATTGATCAGCGTCCGCCCGCGCAGCGTGTCGAGCTTCTTGATTTTCTTTTCCAACAGCGGCGCGAAGGCTTCTGCACGGTCGAGCAAATTTTCGGCCTCGAAACGATCGAGATCGGCTATGGCCAACAGGTGCTTGTGACGGAAACGGGCTGGGCTCGAACGCGCTTCGCTTTTCTTCACGCCAGACGGTCGCTCAGCCATGTGCGCTTGTTAGACGTCATGGCCGCTTCGCCGCAAGCAGGGCGGAAGGAAGGCGTGGATAATCGTTTCAGCCGTATTGGCGCCGCGGACTCGGTATTGTACTGGTTTTGTTCCAATAGTGGGACAGGGCGGGTTGATAACGATGAGGAGAGCGCCATGCGGAAAGCGCATCCCAAGCATGAAGACGCCCCCTTGCGGCCGGTGGGCCTGGCGTTGGCGGCTGTGGTGGCGGGACTGAGCGCGGGCAAAGCCGCGCCAGCGGAGGCGCGCGCGTACGCGCCGCTTGAGCCGGCCGAACAAGGCAAGAGCTACATGGCCGATCCCACCAACCATCCTGGTTTCGAGGAAGACCCCGACATGGTCGTCGGCCGCAGCGAACCGGTCGCGCCGTTCAGCAAGCGCTAGTGCAGCGCCAGGCCGATGGCGATCGGCATGGTGATGAAGGAAAGGATCGTGGTCGCGGTGATGATGGCGGCCATGAGCTGCGCATCGCCGCCCATTTCGCGCGCCAGGGTGTAGCCGGCTGCGGCGGTGGGTGTGGCGCCAAGACCAGCGGCGACAGCGGCGCCCAACGGACCGGCGCCGGCGAGCGTCGCCGCGCCCCAGAGAAGTGCGGGCATCACCGCAAGCTTGAGCGCCGACGACACCGCGACTTGAGGGCCGGCGGCGCGCAACGCTCGGAAGTCGAGCCCGGCGCCGACACAGATCAACGCAACCGGCATAGCTGCGCCGCCCAGGAGATCGAGCGCGCGCGTGAGCGGGCCAAGATCGCGCAGACCGGCGGCGTTCGCGGCGAGGCCTGCCGCGCATCCAAGAATGAGCGGATTGGCGACGATTTGGTCGACGATGGCGCGCCATGAGGTGGCGCGGCTCGCGCCCCAGCGCGCCAGCACCATTACACACACGACATTGATCGTGAGAACGAGCGGGCCGAAGGCGAGGCCAACCAGATCGAGCCCGGCCTGCCCGTACAAAGGGAGCGCCGCGGCCAGCAGCACGAAGCCGTTCCAGCGGACGGCGCCTTGGAACACGCTGGTGAAGGCGGGGCCGTCGGCGCGGAAAACGAGACGCATGGAAAGCGCGACAAGTATGGCGATGGCGACGCCGCCAAGAATGCCGATCAAGAACGGGTCCGCGCCCGGGCCGGCGAACTTGGCGCGCGAGATGAGCGCGAATAGGAACGCGGGATAGAGTACGAGATAGCCGCAGCGATTCACGGCGGCGAACGCTTCGGGCGTCGCCAGTCTGCCGGCGCGCGCCCCCCAGCCCAGCGCGATCAGTATGAAGACGGGGGCCAGGCCGGCGATGACGTCGTTCATGCGCGTTCCTGCATGGCGTCGAGCGCGCCTTGCAGCATGTAGCTGGCGGCCACCTTGTCGACGACTTGGCCGCGGCGTTTGCGTGAAGCGTCGCCTGCGATCAGCGTTCGCGTTACGGCGGCGGTGGAGAGGCGCTCGTCCCAGAGCAACAGCGGGATGTCGCGCTGCGCCTGGAGATTGCGCGCGAAGGCGCGCGCGCTTTGCGCGGCCGGCCCGGAGGAGCCGTCCATGTTGAGCGGCAGGCCGATGACCAGCCCGGCGCACTGACGCGCATCGTAATACTTGAAGAGCGCCGCGGCGTCGGCGGCGAACTTGGCGCGCTGAATAGTGCCGAGCGGTGAAGCGATCAGGCGGGTGAGGTCGCTAATCGCGAGGCCAATGCGCTTCTCCCCCGGATCGACGCCGAGTATGGCCGCGTGCTGCGGCAGCGCGGCGGCGAAGCTGGGGAGATCGAGGATGGCCAAGCGCACGGTGTCTCCCGCTTGCGCGTGTATTCGTCAACCGGCAACACTGGGCCAGCGAGGCGGAACGGGAGGTTCGCATGAAGCAAGTTGTGGCTTTGGCGCTCGGATTGGCCGTTGCGACCGCGGCGGCGGCGCAGGACGAAGACGCGCCCGCTTACGATCTCCACTGCCGCGCGACGCACGAGATTTCGTGCGATGCAGGCGAGTGTTCGAGCACGCCGGGGGAGTCAATCCATGTCGGCGTCAGCATCGTGAGCGCCTCCGGCGCCGGCAATATTTGCACCTACACTTACTGCCGTGACTTTATGCTCGTGCCGATTCCCGGCGACACCGTGGGGGAAGCGGTCGAGCGCTGGACCGGCTTCACCCTCTCGACCAGCCGCGGCTCGACCGAGGAGCACATCGGGCGTCCGGTCATTGACTACCAATTGTCAATTTCTGAGGACCGCACCCGCTTTGTGCTTGGCGGCGCCAATGATGGCGGCTTCGGCGGTTGGGCCGGGAGTTGTGCGCCGCGCCCGCAGGAGTGAACTTGCGGCGCGGCCGTAGCGCTGGTAGCGCTCGGCCATGTCTTCGATCGATGAAAAGACCGTGCGCAAGGTCGCCAAGCTGGCGCGGCTGGCGCTGCCAGAAGAGCGCGTCAAGCCGATGGCCGACGAACTCAACGGCATCATGACCTGGATCGAACAGCTGAACGAAGTCGATATTGAGGGCGTCGAGCCGATGACAAGCGCGGTGGAGGGTTTGAGCCTGCCGATGCGCGACGACGCGGTGACGGATGGCGACGATCCTGAGCGCGTGCTGAAAAATGCGCCGAAGAGCGAAGACGGATTTTTCGTCGTGCCGAAGGTGGTGGAGTGAGCTTCACCATCGCCATTGAGTCGCCGTTGTCGGACGACGTGCGCGCGCTGGTCGAGGCGCTGAACGCGTTCACATATGAGCTGACGCCAGCCGAGTATCGCCATCACATGACGGTCGAGCAGATGGCGCAGGCCGATACGACCTTGTTCGTGGCGCGCGACGAGGGCGGCGCGGCGCTGGGTATGGGCGCGCTGCGGCGCCACCCTAACGGCGTGGGCGAAGTGAAGCGCATGTTTGTCACGCCCGAAGCGCAGGGGCGCGGCGTCGGCGGCGCGATCCTGGCGCGCATCGAGCAGCTCGCGCGCGAAGAGGGCCTGACGCGGCTGGTGCTGGAAACCGGCTCCAATTTCGACGCGGCGCGGCGCGTGTACGAACGCGGCGCGTTCACCGCGTGCGATCAGGTGCTCGATTATCCGCCGAGCGCGTGGACGGCTTTCTATGCAAAGGAACTCTCGGCTTGAGCGACCTCACCTCACTGACTTTGGCCGATGCGCTCGACGGTATGGAGAACAAGCGTTTCTCGTCCGCCGAACTGACGGATGCGTTCCTGGCCGCGATCGAACAGGCTAACCCGCATTTGAATGCGTTCGTAGTCGTGACGGCCGACAAGGCGCGCGCACAGGCGGCAGAGAGCGACAAGCGCCGCGCCGCCGGTAAGGCCGGGGCGCTCGAAGGCGCGCCGCTCGGGATCAAGGACTTGTTCTGCACCGAGGGCGTGCGCACCACGGCATGCTCGCGAATTCTCGGCGAGTTCACGCCGACTTATGAGTCCACGGTGAGCGCCAACCTGTTCCGCGACGGCGCGGTGATGCTGGGCAAGCTCAACATGGACGAATTCGCCATGGGCTCGTCGAACGAGACGAGTTGTTTCGGCGATGTCGTCAACCCGTGGCGGCGCGGCAATGAAGACACCAAGCTGACGCCGGGCGGATCTTCGGGCGGGTCGGCCAGCGCGGTTGCGGCGGAGTTGTGCCTGGGCGCGACGGCGACGGATACGGGCGGTTCGATCCGCCAGCCGGCCGCATTCACAGGCACGGTCGGGATCAAGCCGACCTATGGGCGCTGTTCGCGCTGGGGCATCGTGGCGTTTGCGTCATCGCTCGATCAGGCGGGACCGATCGCGAAGACAGTCGAAGACGCGGCGATGCTGCTGCAGTCGATGGCGGGACACGACCCGAAGGACTCGACCTCGCTGCCGGCCGATCTTCCTAACTTCCGCGCCGCTTGCTCGCGGTCGATCAAAGGTATGACGATCGGCGTGCCGGAGGAGTATCGCATGGAGGGCATGCCGCAGGAGATTGAAGACCTGTGGCAACAGGGCATTGCCTGGGCGAAGGATGCGGGCGCGTCGATCAAACCGATCTCGCTCAAACACACCAAATATGCGCTGCCGGCCTATTATATCGTGGCGCCGGCCGAAGCGTCGTCGAACCTGGCGCGCTATGACGGCATGCGCTACGGCGCCCGCGTCGCCGGCAAGGATCTGAACGCGACTTACGAACAGACGCGGGCCAAGGGCTTCGGCGCGGAAGTGCAGCGGCGGGTCCTGATCGGCACTTATGTGCTGAGCGCCGGTTATTACGACGCGTATTACTTGCGCGCGCAAAAGGTGCGTCAGCG
The DNA here is from genome assembly GCA_937967725.1 of uncultured Alphaproteobacteria bacterium. Classification (GTDB taxonomy): domain Bacteria; phylum Pseudomonadota; class Alphaproteobacteria; order Caulobacterales; family Aquidulcibacteraceae; genus Vitreimonas. Next base: position 6,505 of record CALBSY010000455.1, read on the forward strand.
CATCGCGCAGGATTTTCGCGATGCGTTCGAGGACGTGGACGCTATCCTCACGCCGGCGACGCCATCGGCGGCGTTCGGGCTCGGCGAAAAGTCCGGCGATCCGGTGGCGATGTATCTCAACGACATCTTCACGGTGACGGCGAATTTGACCGGTCTGCCGGCGCTGGCGCTGCCGACGGGGCTGGATAAGCAAGGTCTGCCGCTCGGCCTGCAAGTGATCGGCAAAGCGCTCGACGAAGAAAGCGTGTTCGCCGTGAGCGCGGCGCTGGAGAAGGCTGCGCACTTCCGCGCCAAGCCGGCGAAGTGGTGGGCGTAGCGTGATCCGGCCTTCGCCGGCGCTGTTGTTCCCGCCGCGGCGGCGCGGGCGTGTTCGTTACGCTTTGCAAACATCATTGGCAGAGCCACGGCGACTTGCCGGGCCGAATCCCGCTAAGCTTGCGCGCATGGGCAAACGCAGAGCTTCCGCGCGCAAGCCAGAGCGGCGTCCGCGCGGCGAAATCGACCGCAACTATTTCTTCGGCGACGTGCTGATCAAAACCGGCGTCGCCGTGGCCGTGGCGCTGGCGCTGATCGCACTTTACACACCGGTCACGTTGATGGGCGCGATCCGCGACGGGGCGTACGATTATGTCGCGGTGATGGGTGGTTTCGCCACGTTGGGGCTGGTCGCGTTCCTGGTTGGCCGGCATCTGCGCCGCAACGCCACGCACTGGGACTTCGACTAGGCGCACGTTCTGGCGAGGCGCCTTGACCTCGCCTCGGCGAAGGCCGACTCTTCCGGCGACGGAAGGAGCCTCTCTTGAACGCAGCCGAATGCACGCGCCTCGGCGCTTATCTCAGCAAATTGCTGGGCTCGCCCACGGTATCGGTGGTGTCGCGCAACGCTGAAGAAGCGGACGTACTCGTCGATGGCGAACGCGTGGCTAACCTGCTACGCGACGAGGACGAGGGCGAGCTGAGTTATTCGATCAGTCTGGCGCTGCCGCGGAAGGCGGGCTCAAGCAAGGACGCGCCGATCGACGACGCCGAACGCTCGCGCCTGCAAATGCTGCTGCGCCAGAAGCTGCACGCGGCCGACCTCGACGTGCGTGCGCGCCCGCGCAAGACCGATAGCGCCGAGGTGTACGTGCATGATGAATTCGTCGGCACGCTCTCGGCCGATGTCGATGAAGGCCAGGTGCTGACCATGAGCATTTTGGATATCGACCTCGAAGACGAGGAATAGGATCGCGCCGACGTGGCGGATGTCAGCGACCCCGCCCGTATTCCTTTCTACATCGCTGCATCGACGCTCGTCCTCGCGCTGGTAATCGTGATGGCGGGGAGTTTACGTGGTGGGCGTGCGCCGAGTTGGATTCCCGCCCTTGCAATTGCGTTTGCGATTTCGCTGATCGGAATCCTGTTCGCCAAATACGGCGCGAACTTCGGCTTGCCGTGGCAAGTCTATTACACGATGCCGATGCTGGCGACGGTGCTGGTTCCGCCGCTAGCGTTTCGGTTCGCGCTATGGCGTTCTGCGATTTACGTGTTGCTGGCGTTCGCCACCGCGCCGCTGATTCACGCCGGATTTTTCTATGGTTTGGGTTGGAGCGATTACATGCCGTTCCTGCGCCTGCCGAGCTAAAGAAAACCCCGGCGCGGGGCCGGGGCTAAGTGATATTTCGTTGATCCAACACAGGTGCGCCGGCGAGGAGCGGCGCGAGAGGCGGCAGTTACAAGACGCCCAACATCGAAGCGACCAGCGGATGACGCACGATGTCGGCGTCGCCGAGACGGCAGACGGCGACGTTGGGAAGCTGATCCAATTTTTCGGCGACAGCGGCGAGGCCGGAGAGATCGGGCAACAGGTCGGTTTGCGCCGGGTCGCCGGTCACAACCATGGTCGAATGCCAGCCGAGGCGCGTCAGCAGCATCTTGATTTGGCCGTAGGTGCAGTTCTGCGCTTCGTCGATGACGACAAAAGCGTTGTTGAGCGTGCGCCCGCGCATGAAGCCGACCGGCGCGATCTCGATGATGCCCTCAGCCATCAGCGCCTTCAGACGCTTTGCCGAGAGCCGGTCTTGCAGCGCGTCGTAAAGCGGACGCAGATAAGGCGCGAGCTTGTCTTCGACGGCGCCGGGGAGAAAGCCCAGCGACTCGCCCGCTTCCACCGCAGGCCGTGAAAGAATGATGCGGCCGACCTTGCCTGCTTCCAGCGCTTCAACCGCTTTGGCGATGGCGAGGTAGGTCTTGCCGGTGCCGGCGGGTCCAAGCGCCAGGCAGAGCGAGTGCGTGTCGATTGCCTCCAGCAGCGCGGATTGGCCCTTGGATTTGGGTCGGACGTTTTTGACGAAGCTTTGGTCGCGCGGTCCGTCGTTGGCGGGATTGTAGCCGCCGTCGAGCACTTTCAGATTGCGCTGACGGCGGTCGTCGCGCTGAAACTCTTGAACATTGAGCACGCCTTGTGCGTGCCTGCGCTTGGTGCTGCGCTTCGCC
>CALBSY010000456.1 GCA_937967725.1 uncultured Alphaproteobacteria bacterium
GAGCTTTGGCTGGCGCGTATGGTGGCCGAAGATCTGCGCCCGCTGATGGCGCTCGAAACCGCGTGGCGCGAGGGCCGCCTGCCGCCGGATGCGCGCGGACTAGCCTTCCGGTTGATCGAAAGCGCCGGCGCGCTCGATCGCACCGCGGAGGATATCGACCACATGAGCGCGGCCGCGCAAGCGACGCTGCAGCGCTACGGCGTGCGCATCGGCCGGCACACGATCTTCCTGCCGAAACTCATTCGTCCGCGCGCGGCGCAGACGCTGGCCGTACTCTGGCACTGCGCGCATCCGGGCTAGCTTCATTCGGTGTTTCTGGCGCGGCCCGGCGCGCTGTCGCTGCCGCTCGATCGCGCGCGCAGTTGGGGCGAGGTCGCCGCGGCGGGATATCGCGCCTGTGGGCGCATAGCCGTCCGGCTTGATTTAGTGGAACGGATGGCTGATGCGATCGACGCCGATCCGCCGCCGCCAGATGCGACGCTCGCACGTCTGATCGGTCGGCCCGCGCGTGACCTGCCCGGAATACTCGCTGCGCTCGGCTATCAGCGCGCGCCTGCTGAGGAGGGCGCCCCAAAACGCTGGCGTCGCGCGCCGCAACGGCGCAAGCGCGAGCGCGCGCCGGCGGCCGACAACGCCTTCGCCGAACTCGCCAATCTGATGCCGGCGTCGCCACACCCGCCGCGCCGGCGCCGGAGCCGCCGCGCATGAACGCGGCGCGCCAGCGCGTCGACCTGTGGCTCTATCGGGCGCGGTTCGCCAAGACGCGCGCCGCCGCCGCCCGCCTCGTCAGCGAAGGTGGCGTGCGGCTCGTGCGGGACGGTGCTTCGCGGCAGCTGGACAAGCCCTCCGCCGAGTTGGCCCCCGGCGATGCGCTGGCGCTGCGTTTGCGGGGGCGGCTCAGGACGCTGCGCGTGGAAGGTTTGCCCGCGCGCCGCGGGCCCGCCGCCGAAGCCAAGCTGCTCTATCGCGAACTTGACGCAGAAGGGCTCGCTTGACGCTCTTGGCTCCTCCCGCCATGTCAGCGGCGCGGACACGGAACCGGGACCAATGACCTACATCGTCACCGACGCATGCGTGCGTTGCAAATTGATGGACTGCGTCGAGGTCTGCCCGGTCGACTGCTTCTACGAGGGCGCGAACTTTCTCGTGATCCACCCGGATGAATGCATCGATTGCGGCGTCTGCGAACCGGAATGTCCGGTGGGAGCGATGAAGCCGGACAGCCAGGGCGCGCCCGACGGCAAGTGGCCCAAGGGGAACGCCGAGTTTTCCAAGACCTGGCCCAACATCACCCGCAAGGGCGAGCCGCCCGCCGACGCCGACGAGTTCCGCGACCAGAAGGGCAAATTCGAGAAATATTTCAGCCCGGAACCCGGCCGGGGCGACTGAGCCGCCCAGCTTCCGAAACGGCCAAAACTGTGGTATACACTCGGATCAAATGAGGGGTGCGCGAGGCCGCGCCCGGCAGTTGGACTGGTCCATCGCGCCAAATCAGCATTTGCGCAGGGGAAGTCAGGCGTGGGCGGCGCACCCGCCCGCTTTTGCTTCGTGCGGGCTGATGTGACGCAGCGGTAAGGTTCGGCTCGCCCAGCTAACGGAGACCATTGAATGCAGACCGCCAATCCGTCGATCGCTTTCCGCCCGGGCGACCACATCGTCTACCCGGCGCATGGCGTGGGGCGCGTCATGGGGGTCGAAAAGCAGGCCGTCGCGGGCATCGACCTGGACGTGTTCGTGATCTCGTTCGAGCAGGACAAGATGATGCTGCGGGTGCCGACCACGAAGGCCAAGTCCTGCGGCATGCGCGCGCTGGCTTCGACCGAAGTGGTCAACGAGGCGTTGAAGACGTTGCAGGGCCGGGCCCGCATCAAGCGCACCATGTGGAGCCGCCGCGCGCAAGGAGACGAAGCGAAGATCAATTCGGGCGACCTGGTCTCGATCGCGGAAGTGGTGCGCGATCTGCACCGCGCCAGCGATCAGCCCGAGCAAGCCTATTCCGAGCGCCAACTCTATGAGAGCGCGCTCGACCGCATGGCCCGGGAACTCGCCGCGGTGCAAAAGATCGATCGCGAAGACGCCGTCCAGAAGCTGACCGCCTCGCTGGCGTCGAAAAAGCAGCCGTCAACCGCGGCCGCCTGATCGCCAACGCCGAGCCCAACGGCCAAAGGCCGGACCGCCAGGTCCGGCCTTTTTGTTGACGCTCCGCCAGCGCTGGTTGCACTTTCCGTATCGATGGGGGCCATGACACCGCTGCAATTCGTCGAGCGCTGGCGTGAACTCGGCACGCTGACCGAGCGCCAAGGCGCGCAGATGCACTTCACTGAGCTCTGCGATCTGCTGGGCGAGCCGCATCCCGACAATCCCGACAGCTACTGCTTCGAGCGTGGCGTCGAGAAAGCCGGCGGCGGCGACGGCTGGGCCGATGTGTGGCGCAAGCACAGGTTCGCTTGGGAGTACAAAGGCAAACACAAGGACCTGGGCGCGGCGCTGCGGCAGCTGCAGACCTACACGCTCGATCTGGAAATGCCGCCCTATCTCGTCGTCTCCGACATGGCGCGGATCATCGCTCACACCAATTGGAACAACACCGTCTCCGAACGCCACGAATGGGCGCTCGACGATCTGCTCGACGCCGGCAAGCGCGATCTGCTCAGGCAGGTGTTCAACGGCTCCGACAAGCTCAAGCCCGGCATCAGCCCGCAGGAGCTGACTGCCAAGGCCGCGCAACGCTTCGGCGACATTGGCCGGCGCTTGCAGGAGCGCAAGCACGATCCGCGCACGGTGGCGCACTTTCTGAACCGGCTGATCTTCTGCATGTTCGCGGAGGATGCGGGCTTGCTGCCGAACAGGCTGTTCACGCGCATGATGCGCCATGTCGAGCGTGATCCCGAAGGCGCCGCCGCGCAAATGCGCGAGCTATTCGGCAAGATGCACAAGGGCGGCTATTTCGGCGTTGAGAGAATCGATTGGTTCAACGGCGGCCTGTTCGATGGCGAGGACGTGCTGCCGCTGGAAGTCATTGACCTGAAAGAAATCGCCAAGACCGCCGACGAGCATGACTGGTCCGAGATCGATCCAGCGATTTTCGGCACGCTGTTCGAGCAGGCGCTGAAGGCGACGCGCGAGCGCCCGGCGTTGGGCGCGCACTACACCGACCGCGAGAAGATTCTGAAAATCGTCGATCCGGTGATTGCCCGTCCATTGATGGCGGAGTGGGAGGCGGAGCACGCCGAGATCGCGGCGATCATGGCGGAGGTGCGCAACGCCGATGCTGAGGAAAAGGCGATCCGCGACGAAGCCGCGGCGCAGATGAAGGCCGACCCAAAGGCGGCGGAAGCCGGCGAAGGGGGGCGGCGCAAGCGCACGACCGCGGTCCGTGCGGCTCGCACGCGCGCCCACAATGCCGCGAAGGACAAGCTCGACGCCTTTCTCGACCGGCTCTCCAATTTTCGCGTGCTCGATCCAGCCTGTGGTTCGGGCAACTTTCTCTATGTGGCGCTGCACGCGCTGCACGATATCGAGCGGCGCGCGCATGGCGACGTGCTGCGACTCGGCTTGGAGCACCCGCCGCCACGCGTCAGCGTGAAGCAGCTGCGCGGCATCGAGGTCGAGCGCTACGCGGCTGAGTTGGCCCGCGTGACGCTATGGATCGGCGATCTGCAATGGCTGAAGAAGAACGGCTATCTGCCGGATCGGCGGCCAATTTTGGATTCACTCGACCAGATCGAAGAGCGCGATGCGCTGCTGGATCGCAGCAAAGGCGCTGAGCCGAAGGACTGGCCGGAAGCGGAATGGCCGGAAACTGATGTGATCATCGGTAATCCGCCGTTTGTTGGCGGGAAGCGAATGCGTGACAATCTCGGCGATGCAATCGTGGACCGCTTGTTTGAAATCTATGTTGAGCGTGTCCCAGCGGAGGCGGACTTTGTATGCTACTGGGTCGAGAAGGCTTGGCAGGCAATCGGTGAAGGGCGCGCGATACGCGGCGGATTGGTTACGACCAACTCCATTCGCGGCGGCGCAAATCGAAAAGTGATTGACGCGATTACAGACGCAAAGGCACTGCATGAAGCGTGGTCAGATGACCCGTGGGTGGTGGAAGGCGCAGCCGTCCGCGTCTCGCAAATAGGCTTTGGTAGCGGCTTCACTACTCGCAATCTCGACGGACTTCCTGCTTTTCAGATTAACTCTGACCTTACGGGGTCGGCCGTTGATCTCACGAAGTCCGCTCAGCTCACCGAGAATGCTGGGGTGGCGTTCATGGGGGATACAAAGGGCGGCAGTTTCGATGTGCCCGGGGATCAAGCGCGCGAATGGCTGTTAGCGCCCTCAAATCCGAACGGGCGCCCCAATGCCGATGTAATGAAGCCATGGCGCAACGGTGCCGACATTACCCGCCGCCCAGCGGACAAATGGATCATAGATTTCGGTTGGACGATGAGGCAGCAGGATGCAGCGCTATACGAACTTCCCTTTCGGCACGTCGTTTTACACGTTGAACCAGAGCGTCGCGAGAACAAGCGCGCGCTCTATCGAGAAAATTGGTGGCGTCACGTCGAGCCTCGTCCAGGCATGTGGTCGGCATTAGACGGCAAATCTCGGTACATACTGACGCCTCGCGTTGCAACATATCGGTCTTTTGTCTGGACGGACGTACGCGTTTGTCCAGATTCAGCAACGATTGCTGTTGCCCGCGACGACGACACGATGTTCGGCATACTGCACTCGCGCTTCCACGAAACGTGGGCGTTGCGGCTCGGCACGTGGTTGGGAAAGGGAAACGACCCCCGCTACACGCCCACCACAACTTTCGAAACATTCCCGTTCCCCGAAGGTCTCACGCCAAACATTCCCGCGTCCGACTACGCCAACGATCCGCGCGCGATCGCCATCGCCGAGGCGGCGCGCGAGTTGAACGAGAAGCGCGAGGCGTGGCTCAATCCGCGGGAATGGGTGGATCGCGTGCCGGAGGTCGTGCCCGGCTATCCCGATCGCATCGTGCCGAAGAACGAAGACGCCGCGAAGAAGCTCAAGGATCGCACGCTGACCAAGCTCTACAACGAGCGCCCCGCATGGCTCGATCACCTGCACCAGCGTTTGGATGAGGCGGTCGCCGCCGCCTATGGCTGGCCGGCGGACTTGTCGGACGAGGAGATTCTCGAGCGTCTCTTCGCCCTGAACCAGGAGCGCGCGGCCGCCGGGCGGTAGCCCTCACCCCTAACCCCCTCCCGCAGACGGGAGAAGAAAGAGAGCCGAGACAGTACGGCTCTCGCGCGCCGCCTAAAGGGAAGCTCCGCCGCGATGCGCCGCTCGGCCAGGTTGCCGTTGCGATAGTCGCCCCAATGGACGGTCTGTGACGCGCTCCGCGGCACAAATCGGCGCCTCACGCGTTCGTGATGGCGGGGGCGGGGCTTCCGGCAGTGCGGGCAAGAACCTGTCGCGCGCTGAGACGTAAGGTAGGATATGGCGCTCACTGAAAATCTCGATCTTCGCCGCGGCGCGCAACGCTTCATCCGCACAGCCATGCGCGCGCCCTTGCTCGCCGCCGATCACGAACGCGATCTGGCCCGGCGCTGGCGCGAAGAGGGCGATGAGCGCGCGCTGCACGAACTGATCACCGCCTACCTGCGCCTCGTCGTGGCGATGGCGTCGCGCTTTCGCCACTACGGCCTGCCGATGAGCGACCTGGTGCAGGAAGGCAGCGTCGGGTTGATGCAGGCGGCGGCGCGGTTCGAACCCGAGCGCGAAGTGCGCTTCTCCACCTATGCGTCTTGGTGGATCCGCTCGGCGATGCAGGATTTCGTGCTGCGCAACTGGTCGATTGTGCGCACTGGGACCACCTCGGCGCAAAAGTCGCTGTTCTTCAATCTGCGCCGGCTGCGCGCGCGCATTGGCGATGTCGGCGACGGCCACCTCAGTGCGGACTCGCGTTCGCGCGTGGCGCATGCGCTGGGGGTGCCCGAGCACGACGTTGAATCGATGGCGGCGCGCATGTCCGCGCCGGATCGCTCGCTCAATGCGCCGCTGACGGAGGAGGGCGACGGCGAGTGGCAAGACTTGCTGGCCGACGAGGGCGCCGATCCGGAAGCCGAAACCATGATCGCGCACGACAGCGCCGCGCGCGCGCATCTGGTGCGTGACGCGTTGCGCGATCTGTCCGAGCGCGAGCGCCTGATCATCCGCGAACGTAAGCTCGAGGAAGAAACCGTGACGCTGGAAGCGCTCGGAGAACGGCTCGGCATCTCCAAAGAACGCGTGCGTCAAATCGAAGGCGCGGCGCTTGAAAAACTGCGCCGCGCGCTGGTCGCGCGCGTCGGCGATCCGGTGGAAGCAGGCTACGTGGGCTAAACGCCCGGGGATAGCGGAACGCCAATCCTTCCACGCGCGGCGCTGGCGCGGCGGGTTTTCCGCGCTGGCGGCGCAATCAATCCGACCGTCCCGGCGCCGGTTTATGCTTGGCCCAAATGAGCCAAGACCAACCGAGCAAATCGCCGCTGCCGCCGCGCATGATCGATGCGACGCAGCCGCAGCGGCAACGCACAATCCTGCCGGAGACACATTGGGCGCAGATGCGCGCCGATTACGAGGCGGGTTTCAGCGCCCGCGAAGTGGCCGAGTATTACGGCGCGACGCAGGCGGCGGTGGAGAAGCGCGCCTATCGCCACAAGTGGCGCAAGCTGGTGTCGCGCGCGCTTCCGCCGATGCGCGCTTGCGCTGAAGTCGGCGAGGGCGGAGGCGACGCTCAACAACGATGGGAGGCCATCGCGCACGACGCGCAGCGCGCGCCGGAGGGCGCCTGGTCGACCTGGCTGTTCCAAGGCGGGCGCGGCGCGGGCAAGACGCGCGCCGGCGCCGAATGGCTGGCCGCGCGCGCGGAAGCGACGCCGAACGGCAGGTTCGCGCTGGTCGGCCCGACCCAGCATGACGTGCGCGAAGTGATGATCGACGGGGTGTCGGGCCTGCGCAATCTGCCCGGGCGCGAGCCGCCGCGCTATGAAACCGCGCGCCGCCGCCTACGCTGGAAGAACGGCGCGCTGGCGTTCGCGTTCTCGGCCGAAGAGCCCGAGCGCTTGCGCGGTCCGCAATTCGAAGCGGCGTGGGCGGACGAATTCTGCATCTGGCCGAAGCCGGCGCAGACGCTGGCGAATCTGCGCCTTGCCTTGCGGCGCGGCGCGCACCCGCAGCTCGTCATCACCACCACGCCCAAGCCGATCGCGGCGATGCGCGCGCTGCGCGCCGAACCGGGCTGCGTCATCACCCAGGCGGCGACGTCGGTGAACGCCGCGCATCTGGCGCCCACCTTTCTCTCCGGGCTCGACCTGCTTTATGGCGGCACCCGGCTGGCGGCGCAGGAATTGGAAGGCCTGTTGGTGGACGGCGACGGCGCGCTGTTCCGCGCTGAAGACCTGGCTCGTGCGCGCGGATGTGCGCCGGCGCAGTTCGACACGGTCGTCGTCGGCGTCGATCCGCCGGCCGGCGCAGG
>CALBSY010000457.1 GCA_937967725.1 uncultured Alphaproteobacteria bacterium
GCCCGCGCCTTCGTCTCGAGTCCCATGCCCTTGCCGGTATCCCGAACGGGGAGACGCACGACGCCCGCGAGCCGTTCAGCCGCCACGGTGATGGTGTCGCCGCGCTCGGTGTGGCGCAGCGCGTTGGAGAGCAGCTGCACGATCACCTGCGTCAAACGCTTCTGATCGGCCTCGATCTCGCCGATCTTCGGATCGCACTTGACGCGGATCGGCACCTCGGTGTCGCGCGCCTTCGACGCGGCCATCTGTACGCTTTCGCTGATCGTCTCATAAATATCGACCGGGCCGAGATCGAGCACGACATTGCCCGCCTCCACCATCGCTACGTCGAGGATGTTGTCGATCAGCTTGGAGAGATTGCCCGACGCTTCGATGATGGCGCCGACTTGATCGATCTGGCGATCGTTGAGCGGGCCATAGACTTTGTGCGCCAGCATCTCGGCGTTGCCGTAGATCGCCTGCAGCGGATTGCGCAATTGATAGGATACGTTCTCGACGAACTGGCCTTTCAGCTTGTCCGCCTGCTCGAACGCCTCCGCGCGCTCGCGCAGCGCGTCTTCGACGCGGCGATCGGCGGTGATGTCCTGGAACGCCACCAGGGTCGCGCCGTCCGGCAGCGGCCGCGTCAAAAATTTCAGCACGCTCTCGTCGCTGCGGCGCATTTCGCCGCGATACTCGGTGCGCGCCTCCGGCGAGGGATCGGTGATGCGCCCGCGCACCTGCGCCCACACGGCGCGGTCGTGGAATAGCGCCTGGCACAGTTCGACCATGCGCTCGAATGGCGCATCATCCTCCAGCGCGCCCGGCTCCAGCCGCCACATCGCCTGGAAGGCCGCGTTGGAGAGCTTCAGCCGCCCGTCGAGGCCGAACACCACCACCGCCTCGTGCAGCTTATCGAGCGCCGCCTTCTGCGTTTGCAGCAGCGCGTCGTACTGGCTCTTCAGCGCCACTTCGTTGGTGATGTCGGAGAAAATCAGCAGCAGGCCGCCATTCGGATGGCGCTGGCGCGCGATGCGCAGCATGCGCGAGTCCGGCAGCACCCAGAAATCCTCCGGCATGTCGGCGACTTCCTGGTAGAGCGCCAACTCGCGCGCGCGCCACTCGGCATAATTGGCGTGCGCCGGCAGCTTGCGTTTCTCTTTCAGGTAATCGAGCCACGCCGCATGCGCCGGCCGTTCTTGCAAGAACGCCGGCTCCAAGCCCCAGATCTGCTCGAACGCGCGGTTATGGAACACCAGCTTCTTCTGCGCATCGAACACGGCGATGCCTTCGGCTAGGTAGTTCAACGTTTCGTCGTGCGCGCGCTGCTGCTTCGCCAGCTGTTCGCGCGCCGCCTCGCTGTTGGTGACGTCGACAGCAATGCCGGCCGCGCCGCCCGCCACCGGGCTGACGCGCAGCCGCAACGTGCGCTTCTCGCCGCCGACCACCGCGGTGCGGGTTTCCTCCACCGCCTCGCCCAGCTCGATCGCTTTGCGCGCCAAATCGGCGGCGCCCTGATCCAGCTGCAAATTGCGCGCGATGGCTTGATCCAGCGATTTGGCTTCGAGCGCGGCGAGATAATCCGGGTTGGCCCATTCCAGCTTCAGCGCGCCGTTGACCCGCCACGCCATGAACGGCGCCGCGTTCCACATCTCCAGAAACGCGGTCGGGTCGCGCGCGATCACTTCGCGGCCCGCGTCGAACCTGTTCTGCGCGCCCGCCTCCTCCA
>CALBSY010000458.1 GCA_937967725.1 uncultured Alphaproteobacteria bacterium
ACTTGTGCGGCGGCGCGCCCGCATCCGGGCCGCGTCAGTGAAACGCGCAAACTCGAACAAACCCACCTCGTGTGTTCTTGGCCAGCGCCGCCGGCGGGAGACGACAGGTTGTTCGCCGCGCGGCTGATGGCCGAGGTCTTCGGCGGCGGCATGTCCTCGCGGCTGTTCCAGGAAGTGCGCGAGACGCGCGGTCTGGTGTACGCCATCGACGCCCACATTGACGTGCTGGAGGATGACGGCCGGCTTAGCGTCTATGCGGGGTGTGCGCCGAAGAATGCGCGCACGGTGGCGTCGATTGTGCGTGAGCAACTCGGCGTCCTGGCGGATCGCGGTCCCACCGAACCCGAACTCAACCGGGCAAAGGCCGTCGCGCGGGCCCAAATGCTGATGGGCCTGGAAGCGCCATCCGCGCGTGCAGAGGCGCGTGTGTCGCAAGTGTTCTTGCGCGACCGGTTAATGCAGGTTGATGAAATTCGTGCAAAGCTCGACTCCGTAACGGTCGAGGAAATTCAAGCCTTGGCTTATGCCGCGCTTGAAGGGCCGGACTGTGCGGCCGTCATTGGCCCCAGCGCGGGGCATGGCGCGCTGGCGGCGTTTGAGGCACAATCCTGAACATGGCGCTGATGCGGAAGGACAGCGAAGGTGCGCGCCGGATCGACGGCGAGGGCGTGTATCTGCGCGCGCCCGAGTTGCGCGACTACCAGGATTGGGCCGAACTGCGCGAGGCTAGCCGCACGTATCTTACGCCGTGGGAGCCGACCTGGGCGCAGGACGAAACGTCCCGCGGCTCGTTCCGCTATAAGCTGCGCCGCTACGCCGAAGACGCGCGCGATGACAAAGCCTATGCCTTGTTCGTGTTTCGCGAAGAGGACGGCGCTCTAATCGGCGGCGTGACGCTTTCCAACGTCCGCCGCGGCGTCGCGCAGATGGCTTCGCTCGGCTATTGGGCGGGCGAACGCTATGCCGGCCAGGGCTACACGACCGCCGCTGTGCGCGCCGTCGTGCGCTACGCCTTCGAGGACCTGGATTTGCATCGTGTCGAAGCGGCCTGCCAGCCGGACAACGTCGGCTCGCGGCGCGTTCTTGAAAAGGCCGGGTTCATCCAAGAAGGCGCCGCCAAGGCGTATCTCAAGATCAATGGCCAATGGCGCGATCACGTCCTGTTCGGCATCACCAGCAAATTCTAGGCGCTTCCTGCGTCACCCATCAATTGTGAAGGTTCGAGGCCGAGTGATTTGATCGCACGGCTCCATTTATCGTTGAACGCGTCGCCAAACACGATGGCGTCGTCAGCATCCACGACTAGCCATGCATTGTGCTTCAATTCTTCTTCAAGCTGTCCTGCGCCCCACCCAGCGCAGCCGAGCGCCAAAACGAAACGCTCCGGTGGATGCTCTTTTGCTACGGCCTCCAACACATCGCGTGTGGCCGTGAGCCGGATGCCGGGACCGACTACTTGCGTCACTTCACCAACGTCGAAATCTTCCGAGTGCAGCACATAGCCACGGTCGGGCCGCACCGGGCCGCCGTCGAGCACAATGCGATCGCCGATTGTGTCGTCGAGATCGAGCCCCAAATGGTCCAGCACGTCGCTCAGCGTAATTTCTTCACGCGGCTTGTTGAGCACGATGCCCATCGCGTGTTCCTGATCGTGAGCGCACATGATGATCACCGTGCCGTCGAAGCGGGGATCGCCAATTCCGGGCATTGCGACCAGGAGCTTGCCTGCGAGCGTATCAGTCATGAGGACTATGGTCCCGCGACGGCCGCTCCGGCGCAAGAGGGCCCTCGCATCCGGCCCGTCCGCGCCCTAGATTGAGGCGAAACCAAGCGGATATGGAGACGTAAGATGATCAAGGTCGGTGACAAGCTTCCGGACGTGCAGTTCAACGTGCCCGGTTCTGACGGCATGAAGCAGATGCGGACCGCCGACATTTTCGGCGGCAAGACTGTGGCGCTGTTCGCTGTTCCCGGCGCCTTCACCCCAACGTGTTCGGCGCGGCACTTGCCGAGCTTCCGCGATGCGGCCTCGGACCTCAAGGGGAAGGGCGTCGATACGATTGCCTGCACCGCCGTCAACGATCACTTCGTAATGGGCGCCTGGGCTAAGGATCAGAGCGTGGGCGACGACATCTTGATGCTGTCGGACGGATCCGGAGAGTTCGCGCGCGCGGTCGGCCTCGACGCCGATTTCTCGAAGTTCGGCATGGGCCCGCGCTCGAAGCGCTATTCAATGCTTGTCAAGGATGGGGTGGTAGAGCAACTGAACGTCGAAGAAGGCGGTGAATACAAGGTTTCCAGCGCGGAGCATCTGCTCAGCCAATTAAGCTAGCAGCAAGCTTTCGGGGCCGCAGAAGCGGCGGGGGGCGAGTATGGATTACGTCGTACTGGTGTTTGCGGCGGCGGCGCTCGTGCTCGCCTTCAGCTCGATCAAAGTGGTTCCGCAAGGCCGGCAGTTCACGGCCGAGCGGTTCGGCCGTTATCTGCGCACGCTGAAGCCGGGCATCTCGTTCCTTATTCCGTTCGTTGACCGCATCGGGCGCCGTCTCTCCATGATGGAGACGGTGCTCGACGTTCCGCAACAGGACGTGATCACCAAGGACAACGCCGTCGTTTCGGTCGATGCCGTCGTCTTCATTCAGGTCATCGATGCGGCGAAGGCCGCCTATGAGGTCGAGAACCTCAAGCAGGCAATCCAGAACCTGTGCATGACCAACATCCGTACGGTGGTCGGTTCGATGGACCTCGACGAGGTGCTGTCCCAGCGCGATTCCATCAATGCGAGGCTGCTGGAAGTGATCGACGCGGCCACCACGGCCTGGGGCACCAAGGTGCTGCGCGTCGAGATCAAGGACCTCACGCCGCCCATGGACCTGACCCAGGCGATGGCGCGGCAGATGAAGGCCGAGCGCGAACGCCGGGCGCAGATCCTCGAAGCCGAGGGCGACAAGCAAGCCGCGATCCTGCGCGCCGAAGGCGCCAAACAGGCGGCGATACTTCAGGCCGAAGGCCGCCGCGAAGCCGCCTTCCGCGACGCCGAGGCCCGCGAACGCGAAGCCGAAGCCGAAGCCAAGGCCACCGATATGGTTTCGCAAGCGATCTCCAAGGGCGATGTGAACGCCATCCGCTACTTCCTGGGCCTGAAGTACGTCGAAGCCTTCGGCGAACTCGCTACGTCCAACCAGCAGCGCACCGTGATCGTACCCGCCGACTTAAGCGGCTTGGCCGGTCTGGTGGAGGGCCTGCGCGCGCTCAACGCGCAGAGCGAGGGCGGTCTTGGCGGGGCGCGCACGGCGGCGCCGCCCACGCGTCCGTAAGCTCTCGCGCACGCCCCGGGGCATCGCTACATTGTTGCTATGGAACCGTTGCTTACCCTCTTGAACGCCGTCGAGCCGCAGCACTGGCTTGTGCTGGCGCTGGTTCTGCTGATCGCCGAAATGGCGAGCGGCACGACCTATCTGTTGTGGCCATCCGTAGCGGCGTTTGTTGTCGCCCTGGTGGCTTGGCTTGCGCCGACCAACTGGATCGCCGAGCTGGCGCTGTTTGCTGTTCTGGTCATCGCGCTCACCTATTTCGGCCAACCCATCGTCAAGCGTTGGCGCAACGAAGGCGCGGCCAGCGGACTGAACGAGCGCAGCGCCGCGCTGGTCGGCGTGCGCGGCGTCGTCACCAGCTTCGCCAACGGCGTCGGCTCGGTGAAGGTCGCCGATACGATCTGGCGCGCAGTCAGCGAGGAAGCCCTGGAAGCGGGCCAGAACGTGGAAGTCGCCGCCGTCGATGGCGTCACGCTCAAAGTGAAACGGGTCTGAGGATCGGCTCGACGCCGCGTCTCGGCGCTGGCTCCTCATGGCGCTCTATGGAGCGCCGTCCTACGCGCGGCAACATGTCACCGAACCGTCTCGATCGCCTTGCGCGCCAGTTCGTCGGCGCGGTCGTTCATGACGTCGTCGCTGTGGCCCTTGACCCACTTCCACGCGACCTCATGGCGCGAGGCCGCCGCTTCGAGCGCGCGCCAAAGATCATCGTTCTTCACCGGCTTCTTATCCGCGGTTTTCCAGCCGTTTTTCTTCCAGCCGTGGATCCACTTGGTGACGCCGTCCATGACGTATTTGCTGTCGGTGTGCAGGCGCACCTGGCTGGGCCGCTTGAGCGCATTCAGCGCCTCGATCGCCGCCGTCAGCTCCATGCGGTTGTTGGTCGTCGCCGCTTCGGCGCCCGACAACTCCTTCTCGGTCTCCCCATAGCGAAGCACCGCGCCACAACCGCCGGGCACCGGATTGCCGCTGCACGCGCCATCGGTCCAAATGTCGATGATCTTGCTCATGACGCTGATGTAGGCAGATTCGGCGCGTCGCGATCAGGGCGCCGGATGAGCCAGGCGAACCAAGCTGTCAGCCCCCCGATCGTAGCGCCGAAGTTTAAGAGCGGCATGACCTCTGTGAGCTGATCGAGTCTCTGGTTCGAGTGAATATTCCAAGTGATGATCGCAGCGAACGCAAAGCCAGATACGACGCCTGCCGCAAGATGCGTTGGCAGGGCGCGCAAGCGCAGCCTGTGAGCCGTGATCTGCCAAGCCGTCCCGATCGTCGCATTCGCGGCAACGGCAAGTGCTCCTGCCACCAGTCCATAAAAGATTGTGACGCCGACCAATGGCGCAGGAGAAGGATTGAACTGCCAGGTTCTATA
>CALBSY010000459.1 GCA_937967725.1 uncultured Alphaproteobacteria bacterium
GGCGCTGGCGACGACATTGCTGTCTCGTGTCGGCCACATTCGGTTCTTCGCTGCGTGCGCCGCGCTGTTTTCCGCCGCGACGATCGCACTGCACTTCGCGCACGATGTGTGGGTGTGGGGATTGTGGCGGCTCGCGGCAGGCGTTGTCGTCGCGCTCTTGTTCGCCGTGATCGAGAGCTGGCTCAATTTCTCGATCCAACCCAGCGCGCGCGGCGAGGTTATGAGCGTCTACATGGTGACGACCAAAGCCGCGCTCGCCATCGGGCCGTTCTTGGTCGTCGGCGTGCCCTACGACGCTGCCGAGCCATGGATGATCGCCGCCGCGATTCTTGCCGTGTCGATGGTGCCCGTCTGTTTCACATCAACAGTGCAGCCCGATCCGCCCAAGGCGCAGCCGCTCGCCCTGGTCGAGCAATTCGCGACCGCGCCCGCCGCAGTAATCTCCGCGTTCGGCGCTGGCCTGGTGAACACCGGCGTGCTGGCTCTTGCGCCGCTCTACGCCAATCAAAACTTCGGCGCAGGCGCCGCGGCCGAGTTCTACGCCGCGGCTTGGATCGGCTCGATGATCCTGCAATGGCCGGCGGGCCGCGTTTCCGATCGCATCGACCGGCGCCTCGTGATCGCCGCGCTGACACTGATCGCCGGCGTCGCCGCCTTGCTGCTTGCGATGATGGGCGGCGCGTCGCGGCTCATCGTTGCGCGCTTTTTTGCGTTCGGGGCGGCGCGCGCCCTCAGTTATTACGGCATCGCCGTCCCACCCCTGGCGGGCCGCGCCGAGCCGGGCAAGCTGGCGCAATCGGCGGCGGGTCTGCTGTTCGTATGGGCCGGCGGCTCGGTGCTCGGCCCGCTGATCATGGGCCCCTTGGTCGACATCTTCGGCATCGCCGGCATGTTCTGGTTCGCCGGCGTCGCCACTTTGGCCATGACCGCCGCCATGTTCTGGCGCCAGAGCTCGCGCGAGCCGCCTGCGGTCAAAGAAGAGTTCACGATCCAGCCCGCCACCAGCGTCGCCGCCGCCGAGATCGGCTATGGCGAGGAGAAGCCGGCCGGGACCTGAGCTTCCGCTTGCCGAGCGCTTCCTGTAAGCCCGGCGCCAACAGGGGATCAGCGCATGAACATCCACGAATACCAGGCCAAGGCTGTGCTGAAGAGCTTCGGCGTCCCGGTGCCGCGCGGCTTTGCCGCGTTCACAACCGAAGAAGCGATCGACGCAGCGGCCAAGCTCGGCGGCAGTGTGTGGGCGGTGAAGAGCCAGATTCATGCCGGCGGCCGCGGCAAGGGCAAGTTCAAGGAGTCTGACGACGGCGAGAAGGGCGGTGTGCGCATCGCCTTTAAGCCGGAAGAAGTCGGCCTCTTCGCCAAGCAGATGTTGGGCAAGACGCTGGTGACGCAACAGACTGGGCCGTCCGGCCGCGTCGTGAAGCGCATCTACATCGAAGAGGGCGTGAAGATCGCCAAGGAATTCTACCTCTCGGCGCTTGTCGATCGCGAAGAGGGGCGTGTCGCGTTCGTCGCCAGCGAAGCTGGCGGCATGAATATCGAGGAGGTCGCGCACGATACGCCAGAGAAGATCACTAGTGTCGCCATTGATCCGCTGACCGGTCCAACGCGCGCCGACGCCGAGCAGATCGCGCGAGCGTTCGGCGTCAGCGGCGCCGTCGCCGGCCAATGCTTGGAACTGATCCCGAAGCTCTACGAGGCGTTCACCAAGAGCGACATGAGCCTATTGGAAATCAATCCCCTTATCGTCACCGAAGACGACAAGCTGATCTGCGCCGACGCCAAGGTGAGTTTCGATTCCAACGCCTCATTCCGTCACAAGGAATGGGACGAGCTGCGCGATATCGGCGAAGAAGACGAGCGCGAGGTCGAAGCGTCGAAGTACGACCTCTCCTACATAGCCCTCGACGGCGAGATCGGCTGCATGGTCAATGGCGCCGGCCTCGCCATGGCGACCATGGACATCATCAAGCTGTTCGGCGCCGAGCCGGCCAACTTCCTCGACGTTGGCGGCGGCGCCTCGAAGGAAAAGGTGGAGGCTGCGTTCAAGATCATCACCTCCGATCCGAAGGTGAAAGGCATCCTGATCAACATTTTCGGCGGCATCATGCGCTGCGACGTGATCGCCGAAGGCGTGGTCGAAGCAGTGAAGGAGGTCGGCCTCAAGGTGCCGCTCGTCGTGCGACTCGAAGGCACCAACGTCGAGGAGGGCAAGCGTATCATCCGCGATAGCGGTCTTAACGTGATCCCTGCGGACGATCTCGAAGACGCCGCGCGCAAGATCGTGAAGGCGGTTAAGGGTTAGCGGTGTGCAAAGCCCAACAAGTTTGATGCGCTGAAGTCGTCGATGCAAGCAAGCGTGAAATCTGGGGAGGAGCGATGATCGGCTACATGACGCTTGGCACGAACGATCTCCCGCGCGCGGCGCAGTTCTACGACGCCGTTCTCGGCGCGCTCGGCGCCAAGCGGATGATGGAAACCGATACGTTCATCGCCTGGGGCGAAGCTGGCGGCGGCGCGGGGCTGGGACTGACAAAGCCGTTTGACGGCAAACCCGCGACGGCCGGCAACGGGGTGATGGCGGCGCTCGCGTGCGAGCGCCCGGCGCAGGTCGATGAGATCTACAAGCTGGCGCTCTCACTAGGCGCCAAGGACGAAGGCGCCGCTGGCCCGCGCCCGGGCCCGCCAAACTTCTACGCCGGCTACTTCCGCGATCCGGACGGCAACAAGCTCAACGCCTATGTGATGGGCGAGGGCGGCAAGAGCGCGCACATTGTCGGCTACGCCACGATGGGCAGCAACGATGTCGCGCGCGCCGGCAAATTCTACGACGCCATCGCTGAAATCGTGGGCGCGCAGCGCATATGGGAAGTTCCGAACTCGATCGTCTGGACCAAGCCGGGCGGCTCGCAGTTCGACATCACTGCTCCGTTCGACGGCAAGCCCGCCACGGTCGGCAACGGCGCCATGGTCGCGTTCGAATGCGCGGACCGCGCCCAAGTCGATGCCGTGCACAAGGTAGCGCTCGCGCTCGGCGGCGGTGATGAAGGCGCGCCCGGCGAACGTTGGCCAGGCTTCTACGCCGGCTATTTCCGCGATCCGGACGGCAACAAGCTCAACGCCTTCATGATGGGCTAAGCCGGCGTCGCGCTGGCGAAGATGCGCTCCACTTCCGGCAGCAGCGCCGCGTAATAGTGCTCGCTCGGCGCCAGGTAGAGCATGATGTGCAGTCGTTGGCCCACTTTTGCGGCCAGCGCCGTACCGGAGATATTCAGGCCCTCCGCCGTGCGCGCGCTGAGATCGAACCGCACCCCAGGCGTTTGCCCAGCGTTTTGTGGCCGCAGCGCCGTGGCTTCCGGCGCCTGATATTCTTGCGCGACGCAATCGCCGATGAACTCCACGACCTCGGTATCGCTCATGTCAGTACGATAGGTTGGCCGCGGCGTGTCGCGGTCGCTCGGGCGCAACAAGGACTGCCCGGGCTCAAGCGCCGCCAGATAAAGCCGGTTGAGCAGGGGCCCGTCGATCGAGAGCAGGCGCAAGTTCGGCGGCCGCGGCGTCAACATGAAGGTGATGTCGGACCACTCGCGCCCGAGCTGCACGTTGAAGGCGTTGGCCGCTGTATATGAGCCGCTGACGAGTCCGCCCGTGGCGCAGCTCGCGGTTAGCGCGCCCGCGGCGCCGGCCAGCAAAGCGCGTCTGGTTGCCGTGATCATTGTGCTCCCCCTTGCAGCTGCGCCAACCGCGCCTCCACCAACGCGCGGTCCGGCGCATCCGGCGCGCGCTCCAGATAACTGGCGAAGAATTGCGCTGCGTCCTCGTTGCGGTTCTCGCGTAGGGC
>CALBSY010000460.1 GCA_937967725.1 uncultured Alphaproteobacteria bacterium
GGGCTTCGGCCCCCTCGTTTTCCTTTGGGCCAAGCCCTGAGGGGCTGGGAAACGGGGCTTTTCCCCTCGCGCCGAACTTGATAATACACCGCCCCTACGCTGTTCCTCGGTAGCTCAGTGGTAGAGCAACCGGCTGTTAACCGGTTGGTCGTAGGTTCGAATCCTACCCGAGGAGCCATCCTCCTTTCTTCGTTTTCTGGTTGTTGGACTCGCCCCGCTGGCCGTCGCCTGCGGGGTTTTGTTTGCCGCGCCTAGACTAGGATTTCAGCGGGGCGCGGGTGGCTGAGGAAGGCGGTTGGGCTGGCGGTTAGGCCATATGCGCCCGACTGCAGCACAGCGACCAGATCCCCCGGCTCGAGCTTGGGCAGTTCGACGCCCGACCCCAGCAGATCGAGCGGCGTGCACAGCGGACCGACCACGTGCGCCTTTTCATGGTCGCGCGCATTCATGTGCGCTGGCGCGAGCAGCGGGTAGTTGCGGCGGATGACCTGGCCAAAATTGCCGCTGGCGGCGAGGTGATGATGCAGGCCGCCGTCGGTGATCAGGAAAATCTGGCCGCGCGAGACCTTCTTATCGATGACCCGGCACACATAGACGCCTGCTTCACCGGCTAAATAGCGGCCGAGCTCAATGGCGACCTCCGTATCGGGCAAACGCGCGCGGAAATCCTGCATCGCACGATCGAGCGCTTCACCGATTGGCGCGATATCGAGCCGCCGGTCCCCCGGCGCGTACGGGATGCCAAAGCCGCCGCCAATGTTCGCCAGCTTCACGGGGAGCTTTGTCGAAGCCGCAAGTTCGAGCGTCAGGGCCAATGTTTTGGCTTGCGCTTCTATGATCGACTCCGCTCGCAGATTCTGCGAGCCGCTGAAAATGTGGAAGCCTTCAAACGAGACGCCGCTTTTCTCGATCTCGCGTAAGACGTCCGGCGCGCGTTCGGCGTCGACGCCGAACTGCGATGCCGCGCCGCCCATCTTCATGCCGGAGGCCTTGAGTTCGAAGGAGGGGTTGACCCGAAGCGCAATGCGCGGCGTCGCACCCAGCGCGTCTCCCGCCTTCACCGCGGCGCGCAATTCGCGCTCGGACTCGATGTTGAGCACAATGCCCGCCGCCACGGCACGGCGGATGTCGTCATCGCTCTTACCAGGGCCGGCGAAGCTCACGTGCTTGGCGCCCGCCGCGAGTGCGATATCCATCTCGTTGGCCGAGGCGACGTCTATGCCGTCCACCAGCGGCACGAAGTGCGCCACCACGTCCGGCATCGGATTGCACTTCATCGCGTAGTGCAGTCGCACCTTTTTAGGCAGCGCCGCACGTAGATCCGCGACGCGCCGGCTCATCAGTGCGCGGTCGTAGGCGTAAAACGGCGTCGCTCCCAGCTCCTCGGCTAACACGCGCACCGGCTTGCCGCCGATCAGCAAGTCCGCGCCGTCAACGCCGAAGAGGTGCGGCGCATGGGTCATGACCCGAACAGCTCCGCCCGCGCCGCGGCGAGCGCTTTGCGGTCAATCTTACCGTTCGGGTTGCGCGGCAGAGATTCCGCGACGATCTCGATGTGAGCCGGGACCATGTACGGCGGAAGCCGCTTCTGGCACTCTGAGCGCAGTGCGTTTGCAGCGTCCGCTGCGCCGGTGGCGACAACGACAATCGCGTCGCCCAGTTTCGGATGCTTCACGCCAAACGCGGCCGCTTCGCCGACCAAACCAGTCGCGTAAATTACTTCTTCGATCTCCGTCGGGCTCACACGGTACCCGGACGTTTTGATCATCTCATCGCGGCGGCCGATGAAGTAAATGAAGCCCTCCTCGTCCGTTCGCACAGTATCGCCCGACCAAACCGCCAGTTCGGGATTGACGAGCCCGCTAGGCTGACCCGGCGCCGGCCTGAAGCGTTCGGCCGTCTTTTCGGCGTCGTTCCAATAGCCCAGCGAAACATGGACGCCGCGATGCACGAGTTCGCCTGGCTCGTTCGGCGCGCATGGCGTTCCATCCGGACGTACGACCATAATCTCCGCGTTGGGAATAGCCTTGCCGATCGAGTCGGGCCGACGGTCCGCCTCTTCCGGCGGCAAATACGTCGATCGAAACGCCTCGGTGAGCCCGTACATCAAATAAGGCTTCGTCGTCGGCAGCGCGGCGCGCAAGCGCGCCAGCGTTTCGCGCGGCATGGCGCCGCCGGTATTGGTAAAATAGCGCAATTGTTCGCGCACGCTCTCGGGCGTCTCCAGCTCGGCCACCTGAATCCAGGGCGGCGCGACGCACGGCAAGCCGGTGATGCGATGCTTCACGACAGCGCTCACCACATCACGCGCAAACAGCAGATTGAACATCACCGCCGTGGCGCCGGCCAGGAACGCCGTCGTGACCTGGTTCAAACCATAGTCGAACGACAACGGCGGCACGCAGAGGATTCGATCCTCGGACGAAAGCGCCAAGTACTCGGCCA
>CALBSY010000461.1 GCA_937967725.1 uncultured Alphaproteobacteria bacterium
CGCAGCTCGTCCGAAGCCATGGCGCGTTTTCGGCCGCTATCCGGCGCGAACGGCCTTGCGGTTTGCGCCTTCACGTCGACGTGCGCCGCCGCCGTCATCTTGGCTCGCACAGCTGCGTCCGCGGGCAGCCCAAAATGCGGCGCCAGGCTTTCCCAAACCGCGGCCGGCAACGTCTCGTACTCGATCAATCGGCCGCGCGTTCGGTCGAGCCGCAGGACCGCTTCGCAGCATGCCGCGAACAACCTTGCGAAATATTGCTCGTGTGAACTTGCTTGGTTGGCCGGATCGGCCCGGCGCGCGATCTCGCGTCCCTGCTCGGTCTCACGCCGGAACCACGGCGCCGCTTCTTTCAGGAACGATACGCCGACCTCCAGCGGATCGCGGACGCTGAACGCCCACGGCGTTTGTGGGAACGCCTCCGTGATGATGTCGGCGTACAGCGTGGCCCAACTGCTGCACTTGAGCACATAGCGTCCGCCCGAGTGGCGGGCGAACGCTTCGCCCAAACCGCGCAACGCGGCCACGATCTCTTCGCGCGCGTGCTTGTGCGGCGGCGCGAGCAGTTCGTTCAGCGGCATCGGCTCGGCATAAACCGCAACGCCTTCGCTCTGTTTCAGCAATTGGGAGAGCAGCGTCGATCCACATCGCCCGACGTGAAAGATCAAACCGTTGGGGGCGCTGCCTGCGTCGAAATCCTTCCGCAGCGGCGCCCGCAGCAAGCTGGCCGGCGCGTTGATCCGCGCGATTGTCTGTTGCATGAAGGAATCTTGCAATTGCTTCACCCCAATGGGCTTGAGCATTAGGTACAGCCCGTCGGGATGCAGCGCCGCGCGCACCGGCAAGCCCGCTTCCTCATTCTCCTCATGCACTCTCATCTCTACCGTTCTGGGGCGGTCCACGCCTCTTTCTCGGCCACAGCCCTGATGTTAGCCTAGGCGTCACCATGCAGTTCGCCGACTTCATTGCACCGGTCGATCCCGCGACCTTCCACGCCGAGTACTACGGCCGAAGGCCTTTGCATATCCGCAGAGGCCGCGCCGCGGGGCCCGATATCTTCAATTGGAAGCGCTTCAACGATATTCTCGCGATTTCCTCGTACTGGAACGAAGATACGCTGACGCTCTACTTCAACAATCGCGCCGCATTGCGCGAAAGCTACTGCGACACTTCTGCCGCCGTCGGACGCAAGGCGCCGGTCAGTTCCGATAAAGTAAAGGCGTTGATAGGCTTGGGCGCTAGCGTCGTAGCCAACCATGTCAACAACGTGTCTTCGCATCTGCGCGCCGCGACTTGGATGTTGGAACAGGAGTTTGCCGCGCGCTCATTCGCCAACATTTATTGCTCGTTCCAGGGCGTGCAGGCATTCCAGACCCATTTCGACCTGCACGACGTATTCGCCTTCCAGGCGGAAGGGGAAAAAACTTGGCGCATCTACGAGGCCAGAGCGGAAGCGCCAGTGCAACCAGTCCCTCCTGGCGACGAAGGCGAAAAGTGGCTCGTTCAAACGCGCGGCAACCTCCTCTTCGAAGCGCACATGAAACCAGGCGACGTGCTGTATCTGCCCCGCGGACAATACCATGACGCCCTCACCGGCGCCGCGGCATCGCTCCATGTGACGTTCGGCGTTTCTCCGCCCACCGGCATCGCTCTGTTCAAGCTGCTGGAAGATGCGTTGGCCCACGAGAAAGACTTCCGCGAATACCTCCCAAATTCTCGCGACGAAGAAAAACTGCGTCAGCACCTTCGCAGACTCGCCAAACGGATAAATGAAATCGCTATGTCGCAGAGCTTCCTGACCGACGTCCGTGATCATCAGCGCAAGCTCGCCAAAGGCCCGCCCGCAGACTACCGCCTTCCAACTCAAACCAAGACCGACTGGTTTGCGGTCGTTAAACGAGCATCGGTGGTACGCCGGGAAGCTGGCTACGTTGTAGTCTTCGAAGGCGGCGAATGTGCGCTAAGTTCTGGGCGCGCGACTACCGAGTGGTTGCTGCAACAGGCGCGCTTCTCTTTCGCCGATCTCAACACGATTGATTCAGCAAAAGATCAGAGGACGTTACACGCGGATTTGGAAAAGCTGATCCAGGCCGGTATCGTGGTCAAAATAGATATGCAATAGCTGCGATACACTTATGCAAACTCTTGGCTGCGGCCCAAAGGTTCTCCATCATTGGCTCGAACCTATGGAGACAAAGTTTTGAGCAACCACCAGAATACTCCGGCGTCGTGCGCGGCTCTTGCGGCACAGCTCATCGTCGAAGGCTGCCTTCCCATCATTCAAGGCTCGGTCAAAGGTAAGACGCCCATCGAACCTGTAGTATTGACGCCGGAAGAACGCTCAAAGTTGGGCTTGACCGAGTCCAAGAGCGTTACCTTGTTCTACCCAGCAGGCGAGACGGGCGTATTCTTCGACACCGGACAAACATGTTTCAAGGTTTGGTTTAACGGCGAAGATTGCGAGAACGCGACGACATCGCTGCACAACGCACTCATGCGCGCGTTTCCCGCGACACAGCAACGTGACGACGTCGCGCATCCGGAGGACCCCCGCATGCGCGCTCGATTCTATAGCGTGGATCTTGGCGAAGGCAGGTTGGCGCATATCGCGACCTCTTTCGGACTCGCCGCGCCTGGCAAACATCAATTTGTTGCGGACGTTAGCGCGCTCCAACGATCACGATAACAAAATCCGGCGCACCTGCCATGCCGATCATAAACCACGGTTGAGATATCGATAGACGCTAGGCCCATGGGAAAGATTATCTGGCTCGCATCCT
>CALBSY010000462.1 GCA_937967725.1 uncultured Alphaproteobacteria bacterium
CGCACTACTGGTCGTCGCGGCGGCGGGCCCAGCCGGGCCTGCGCCGTCGGACGCGGAATCGCTCGAACGCATCATCCGCGCATTGCGCGGATTGCGGCTGGAGGAAGACGCGCGGCGCATCGCGGCGGAAGCGATACTGGCGGGCGCGCCGGGGTAAGTTCTTTCTCGGGTGAACGGGCCGCGGCGGATATCCGTTCTCGGCGAAGAGCGGACTTTCGTTTGGCTTCTTGCTAAACTCTTTCCATGTCCGACTCGGGGCTGATCGAGGCGTTTCTGGAAATGCTCTCCGCCGAGCGCGGGGCGCGAGAAAATACGCTCGACGCCTATCAGCGTGATCTGGAGGACGCGCGCGCGCAAGTGCGCGGCGGGCTCAAGGGCGCCAGCGCCGATGCGGTCGAGGCCTATGTGGCGGGGCTGGCGCGGCGCGGACTTTCGGCGGCGACGGCGCGGCGGCGGATTTCGGCGCTGCGGCAATTCTATCGCTTCCTACTGCGGGAGAATGTGCGCGGCGACGATCCGACCTCGCGGCTCGACGCGCCAAAACGCGCGCGCGCACTGCCGAAGACGCTGGCGCTGGAAGAGATCGAGCGGCTGATCGCAGCGGCGGAAAGTCCGCGCGACCGCGCGCTGATCGAAGTGCTGTACGGCGCGGGCCTGCGCGTGAGCGAATTGGTGTCGCTGCCGCTGCGCGCGGCGCCGAAGCCGGGCCAGGCGCACATGGTGGTGGAGGGCAAAGGCGGCAAAGAGCGCATGGTGGTGCTGGGCGAGCCGGCGTTGGCGGCGCTGGCGGCGCACATGGAAGCGCGGGCAGGCGCGCTGCCGAAGAACGAAGCGCAGAAAGAGAGGGCGCAACGTTGGCTGTTCCCCTCCTCCTCGGCGGCGGACGGCAAGCTGACGCGGCGGCGCGTGGCGCAGATTTTGGAAACGGCGGCGACGAAAGCGGGGATCGATCCGGCGCGGGTTTCGCCGCACGTGCTGCGGCACGCGTTCGCGACGCATCTGGTGGAAGGCGGCGCCGATCTGCGCACGGTGCAAACACTGCTCGGTCACGCCGATATCGCGACGACGCAGATTTACACGCACGTGGCCGAAGGGCGGCTCAAGACGCTGGTCGAAACCAAGCATCCGCTGGCGCGGAAGCGCAAGGACGCTTGATTAGCGCCATGCGCGATGCAATGTGAGCCGCATGACCGGCACCTATCCTTCAGCGGCCGAACCCGGACGCAACGCGGCGTTTATCGTCTATGTGCTCTATCTCCTGAGCATTCCTTCGTTCGCTGTGTTCGCGCTGATCGGCGTGATCGTTGCGTTGGTGAGCCGCGACGGCGCAGGCCCGCTGGCGCTCTCGCACCTCAACGATCAGATTCGGGTGTGGTTTATCGCTTTCTGGTGGGGCGTTGGGCTGGTGTTCGCGGCTATCATCGGCGCGCTGCTGACGTTCGTGCTGATCGGGTTTCCGATCCTGTGGCTGGTCGGCATCGCCGCCTTCCTGGTGATGGTGTGGTTCACGGTGAAAGGTCTGCTCGGACTGTTGGCCTTGCTCGACAACCGGCCGCGCTAGGTGTTGTAGGCGACGTCGCGGCGCGAACTGATCGTCATGACGATGAAGCCGGCCATGAAGTCTACCAGCATCATGATCATGATCAGCGCGAATTCGATGGTGCCGAACGACGAGTGCAAAAGGAACATGATGAAGGCGACGGTGAAAGCGATGAAGGCAACCGCGTTTTCAACGATGGCCCAGCGGTTGGCCGCGGTGGATTTTATGATCTCAAGGAACAGCAACGCCGAGGCCAAAATGACGATCCCGTACCCGCGGGTGACGACGAGAAGCGCGCCGCTCGGCAAATAGGTGGCGAAGAAGGCTTCGTTGAGCGAGGCGCGCACGCCTTCATTGTCGAGCGTCATGGCGACGGCGGCATAGAGCAAGGCCGGAAACACCAACAGTGGAATGGCGCGCAGGAATCGCATGGCAAGAAAACACTTTCGCCGCGCCGCCGTTCCCGCGCGTTGAAAAGCGCTGCGAAGTGAGCAGGATGCGCGCCGGGAGGAATCAGGCATGGCGTGGGTGCTGCTGGGACTGGCCGGGCTGGCGGAGATCGCCTGGGTGATCGGGCTTAAATTCTCCGAAGGTTTCACGCGGCCGATGGCGACGGCGGCGACTGTCGTTGCGCTGGCGGTTTCGATGCTGCTGCTGGGCTGGGCGGTGAAGACGCTGCCGATCGGCACAGCGTACGCGGTATGGACCGGCATCGGTGCGGCCGGCGCGGCGATCGCGGGGCTCATGCTGTTCGGCGAAAGCGCCACCCCGGCGCGGCTCTTCTTCATTGTGCTGATTATTGCAGGCGTGGTGGGGCTCAAACTTTCGACGCCGGGCTGAGCGGGCTTGCCGGACGGCCCGGCGCGGCTCTAATGCGCGCAACGGGGAGCGGCCATTGCCTCTGATCAAGCGCAAGCATGCGACGGCCAAGGGCTACGTGCACGACTGGCTGGAGCCGGACCGGCCAGGCGGACTCAATTTCTTCAGCGGCCTCATCATTGCGCTGGTGATGATCAGCCTCGCGTCGCTGGCGCTGGAGACCGAAGCGGTGCGCGCCGACACGCCGTTTCCGCCGTGGGTGCTGCCAGTCACGCAGTGGATCAACGTCGTTATCGTCGTCC
>CALBSY010000463.1 GCA_937967725.1 uncultured Alphaproteobacteria bacterium
ATGGGCCGATATCGACGTACAGCTCAAGCGCCGCGCCGATCTCATCCCGCAATTGGTGACGACCGTGCAGGGCTACGCCGCGCACGAACGCCAATTGTTCAACGAGGTGACGGAGAAGCGCGCTCTGGCGCTGGAGGCGGGCGACGATCCCGCCAAGCGCGGCGCGGCCGAGAGTGAGCTGTCGCGGCCGGTGGGGCGGCTCATGGCGCTGGCGGAAGGCTATCCGGAGTTAAAGGCCAGCCAGAATTTCCTCGAACTGCAGAACGAGCTTTCCGACACCGAGAACAAAATCGAGATGGCGCGCCGTTTCTATAATGGCGCGGTGCGCGAACTGAATACGACGGTGGAGAGCTTCCCTTCCAACATTGTCGCCGGCGCGTTCGGCATCGGCAAGCGCGCCTATTTCGAAATCGACACCGCCGACCGCGCCGTGCCGCAAGTGAACACGAGCCAGACATGAAACACTTTGCCGGGCTTCTGGTTGCGACGTTCGTGCTGGCGTTTGCCGGGCTTGCGCAGGCGATCGAGCAGATCAATCGCTTCGACGTGCTGGTGGAAGTCGAGCGGGACGGCGACATCGTCGTCACTGAGACGCTCATTGTCACCGCCGAGGGCATCCAGATTCGCCGGGGCATTTTTCGCGACCTGCCGCGTTACTTCGAGGCAGACGGCGTACGCTATGAGTACGATTACAACGTGCTTTCCGTGCAGCGAAACGGCGAACGGGAGCCCTACGAAATCGATGTCGAGGGCAACGCCCGCCGCATCCGCATCGGTGACGAGGACGTGTTACTTGCGCACGGCCAACATACGTACGAGCTGCGTTATCGCGTGGCCAACCAAGTCCGCTACTTCGACGCTTACGATGAAGTCTATTGGAACGCGACCGGCAATTATTGGGCGTTTCCGATCGTCGAAGCGCGCGCGGTTGTCGCGCTGCCTCCGGGGGCCGAGATCACACAAACCGCCGCCTACACGGGCGCGATGGGACAAACTGGCGACGCATTCACCTATCGGCCCTCCGGCGATCGCCATATCTTCGAGACCACACGCACGCTGCAACCGGGCGAGGGACTCACGGTCGCGGTCGGTTTCGCCAAAGGCTTGATCGATCCGCCCTCCGCCGCCGACGCCCGCGCGTTGTGGTGGCAACGCTATGGCGCGCTGGGAATTCTGATTGCTTCGCTCGCAGGCTTGTTCTGGTTTCTCTATCGAAGCTGGGAGCGGGTCGGCCGTGATCCGCAGAAAGGTCCGGTGTTCCCGCGTTACGAAGCGCCTGCCGGCTATTCGCCCGCCGCGGTGCATCACATTTATCACCGCGGACTATCCGGACATCGTGCGCTGATTGCGACGCTGATGAATCTGGCGGTGAAGGGCCGTCTCGTCATCGATGCGGAGGACAAGAAGGAGACGCGCCTCACGCGCAATACCTCGCCCTCGGACTCAGCGGGCATGCCGGAAGAGGACCTGGCGCTTGAACGGAGCGTGTTCGGCGCCGGCGCCTCCAAGACGCTCGGTAAAAAATACGACGCCGGATTCACGTCCGCCTACACCGCTTTTCGTCAGAAGCTGTCGCGCAAGTACGGCAGCGAATACTTCCGCTGGAACGCGCTTTACACGGTGCTTTCGCTGGTGCTGACGATCGTCATCGTCGTCATCGTCGCTACGCAAACCGTGAATTGGACGATCTGGCACACGTTTGGCGTCATCGCGTTGGCCGCGCTCAACATCGGCTTCATGTACTTCATGCCGGCGCCGACGGTGAAAGGGCAGCAGATCCGCACCGAGATCGAAGGTTTCAAGCTCTATCTCGAAACTGCAGAGAAGCTGCAGCTCAACGCGGTTCAGCCCGGAGGCGACGCGCCGCCGCCAATGACTGCCGAACGTTACGAGCGCTTCCTGCCGTACGCCGTCGCGCTCGGCGTCGAAGAACCGTGGACCAAGCACTTTGAGCGGCTGTTGCCGCAAGAGGCGGAGAACTACAATCCGGCTTGGTCCAGCGGGCGCCACTACACCGGTTCGCGTTCGCTCGCCGCACTCAGCGGCGCGATGGTCGCCAACATGAGTTCAGGCGTTACCAGCGCGATGCCGCAGAGCTCCGGCTCTTCAGGCTCTGGCGGCGGCGGCTCCTCCGGGGGCGGCGGCGGCGGTGGCGGCGGCGGCGGCTGGTGAACCAGCGCTGTAGGAGTCGCGCCTACCTGTTCGTCCTTGAGAATGTACGTGGCCGTGCGGCCCATTTCCGCACGCGCCTCGTAGAATATCGATCGCCCCTAGCCTTAGGAGGTTCAGCCCCTTATGTGCGGCGCTCCAGCCAACACAGCCCCGAGTCGTCTCGTGCAGCCGATCATTTCCATCAAGGACGTGTCGAAAACCTACGCGTCTGGCGTGAAAGCCCTCGCGCCGATCAATCTCGATATCCGCGACGGCGAGATTTTCGCGTTGCTCGGCCCCAACGGTGCGGGCAAGACGACGCTGATCTCGATTATTTGCGGCATCGTGCGCGCCTCGAGCGGTCAGATCACTGCCGCGGGGCACGACATTATCAGCGATTACAAAGCCGCGCGGCGCGCCATTGGCTTGGTGCCGCAAGAATTGCACACCGACGCGTTCGAACGCGTGATCGACACGGTGAAGTTCAGCCGCGGGCTGTTCGGCCTCGCGTCGAACCCCGCTCACATAGAGAAGGTGCTGCGCGATCTATCGCTGTGGGACAAGCGCGACGCCAAGATCATGGAATTGTCAGGCGGCATGAAGCGCCGCGTCATGATCGCCAAGGCGCTCAGCCACGAGCCGCAGATTCTTTTTCTCGACGAGCCGACCGCCGGTGTTGATGTCGAATTGCGCCAGGACATGTGGGAGATGGTGCGCGGTCTGCGTGAGAACGGCGTCACCATTATCCTCACCACACACTATATCGAGGAAGCCGAGGAGATGGCTGACCGCGTCGGCGTCATTCACAAGGGTGAACTCATTGTCGTCGAGGAAAAAAACGCGTTGATGCGCAAGCTCGGCAAGAAGCAGCTGACGTTGCATTTGCAGGAGCCGATCAAGGCGGTGCCGGAAGGGCTCAACGGCTACAAGCTCGATCTCTCCGAGGACGGCACGCAGCTGATCTACAATTTCGACGCCCAAGCCGAAGATACGGGTATCGCCGGGCTGATGCGCCGCCTCAATGAGGTCGGCCTCGATTTCAAGGATCTCAACACCGAGCAATCCTCGCTGGAGGATATCTTCGTCAGTCTGGTGAGGGAGCGGGCATGAGCGTGAACATCCACGGCATTCAGGCCATCTACCGCTTCGAGATGAACCGGTGGTTCCGCACGTTGGGCCAAAGTCTCGTCTCGCCGGTATTGTCGACCTCGCTCTATTTTATCGTCTTCGGTTCGGCTATCGGCTCGCGCATGGTTGAGATCGACGGCGTCAGCTACGGCGCCTTTATCGTGCCCGGGTTGATCATGCTCTCGATTCTGATGGAGAGCGTGTCGAACGCATCGTTCGGGATTTATTTCCCACGCTTCACCGGCACGATTTACGAGATCCTCTCCGCGCCGCTCTCGCCGTTCGAAATCGTCGCCGGCTATGTTGGCGCGGCGACCACCAAATCCATGATCATCGGCATCGTCATCCTGATCACGGCGCGCTTTTTCGTCGACTACGAGATTCAATATCCGCTGTTGATGATCTTCTTTCTGGCGCTGACGGCGGCGACATTTTGCCTGTTCGGATTTGTGCTCGGCGTCTGGGCCGACGGCTTCGAAAAATTGCAGATCGTGCCGATGCTGGTGCTGATGCCGCTCATCTTCCTCGGCGGCACGTTCTACTCGCTGTCGATGCTGCCCGAGCTTTGGCAGAAGATCACGCTGCTCAATCCGGTGGTCTATCTGATCAACGGCTTCCGCTGGAGCTTCTACGGAACGTCCGATGTATCGATCGGCGTTTCCCTCGCGGCCATCGCAGCGTTTCTGACAATATGCCTCACCATCATCTGGTGGATTTTCAAGACCGGCTATAGGCTCAAGACCTAAACCGGGAGGCGACCTTGTTGAGCAGAGTGTTAGCCGCCGCTCTTATCGGCGCGGCGTGCCTCGCGCCGGCGCCGGCGCTTGCGCAAAACGAACGCCCATCGGCGCGCTACCAGGGTTGTCGCGCCGCCGAGGACGTTGACCGGCGCCTCGAAGGTATTTGCGAGACGATCGATGAGATTCACCGGCGCTTGGACGCTGCGCGCGGCCAACCCCGCCGTCGCGCCGACATCCAGTATGCCCACGCCATGGCGTTGCTCACGATCGGCGATTTAGGGGACGATTTGGCTTTGCGCGATTGCATTGAGGCGTCGCGCGATTCCGCGACGTTTTACACGCGTCAGCGCGCGCCGACCCGATGGGCCGTGTTGCGGTTGAATATCGGCAACGCCATGATCGCGCTTGCGTCGCGGGAAGATGAACCAGCGCACAACGAATCCGTCCCAACGGTTATTGCGGCGATCGAGGCGATCGACCGCGCGGCCCAGCCCGACCTTTGGGCGAGCGCTCATGAGACATTGGCTGACGCATACATCGTACAGGGCAGAGGGGCGGATCCGCACGCGTTGAGACAAGCTGCAACCGCGCTGCGGTCTGCGCTCGAGGTGTATCGCCGGCCATCGTTCGCCGACAGGAGAGAGCGCGCGCAGCGCCGGCTTGAGGAAATCTATCGCGCACTCGGCGAAGAACCCGAAGCCGCCTGAAGGGGAGCGCGAATGAGCGAACGGCACATCATTGTCCGCAGCGATGCCGGCGTGACTGAAATCCGCTTCAACCGGCCGGACAAAAAGAACGCCATTACCAACGACATGTACGCGGCGATGGCCGATGCGCTGGAAGCGGGTGCGGCCAATTCCGATGTGCGCGCGTTTTTATTCACTGGCGAAGGCGACTTCTTCTCCGCCGGCAACGACCTCAAGGATTTCGCGGCGCAGTCCTCCGGCGCGTTCTCGGGGCCGCGCCATGTCGTGCGCTTCCTTGAACGCATGGTGGAAGCGGAAAAGCCAGTTGTCGCCGCCGTGGCCGGTCATACCGTAGGTGTCGGCACGACCATGCTGTTTCACTGCGATCTCGTCTATGTCGCGGAAGACGCGCGTCTCACGACGCCGTTTGTCGACCTGGGACTGACGCCCGAAAACGCGTCGAGCCACACCATCGTTGAGCGTCTGGGTCACGCGCGCGCCTTCGCCATGTTCGGCCTGTGCGAGCCGCTGTTGGGCCGCGACGCAGCGGAATGGGGGCTCGCCAACGCCGCGTTGCCGGCAAAAGAGGTCGAGCCGCGCGCGCGCGCCGCTGCTCAGGCGCTTGCGCAAAAGCCGCCGGACGCATTGCGCCTCACCAAGAGCTTGATGCGCGATCGCGAACACTTGCTCGCCCGCCTGCGCAAGGAAGGCGAAATCTTCGCCGAGCGCCTCAAGAGCCCCGAAGCCGCAGCCGCCTTTGCGAAATTCTTTCAGCGCTAGCAGCTTCGGCCGCTAACGCAGTCCTATCGGGAACATCCTTGCCGCCACGCGGTTGCAGCGGCGAGGGGATTGATCGTGAAAACTAGGCCTGGCGGGTGGGATTGGGTCGTGTTGCTGGTGTTTGCCGGCGCTGTCGCCGTCCTGACCGTGCGGTTATTGGCCTGAGCGCTTAGCCGGGCGCGCATTGGGTCAGCAGTGTGCCGACCCCGACAATCCACGCCGCAATGATTAGCCCGGACAACATGGTCCAGGGATCCCGTCTCGGCTCCCGCATGGCCCGCGACTGTAAGCCAAGGCTGAGATTGCCAAAGCAAAAAACGCGTCAAAGACGTTCCGCCGCAGCGTGTCTGCCGTCACAGCGGAAAGGCAAACCGCCCGCTTACCTTGTTCTCACCAGACAGGTTCAAGCCCGAGCATCAAATGATCCGCACTAAGCTCTATAGCCTGCTTCTCTCGATGCTTCTGCTGGCGCCGTTGGCGTTCCTGACGCTGAATCAGGCCGCGCAGATCGTCGCCTGAGAACGCCCCGCCCGATATTTTTTGCGAGAATAGAGATGACCAAGTTCTACGCACTTATTGCCGCGTGCGCCGTGTTTGCACCCATGGCGTACGTCACGCTCCATCAAGCCGCCCAGATCGTCGCGTAGCTCCCCGTGACGATGCGGTTCAGGGAAGGGCGCGGAGGCCTCCCCCTTCGCGCCCTTCGCTCAAGATGTGATCTGACTTGCCGAAACCCGCGCGCTATACTGGCGGTCATTACAAGGAGGGCGTCATGCACGCGCGCCTGTTTGTTGTTTCAGTCTTAGTTTCGGTTTTCACCGCCGCCGCTTCGGCCCAAGACACCGCGCCGCCGCCCGTCGACACGATGACCTGCGAGCAAATGCAGACAGAACTGGTTGGCGCCGGTCAGAGCATGAATAGTCAACTCGATCCTGAGTTCGCCCGCGAAGCGCAGGCGATGCATGCCGAAGCGCAAAGCCGCCAACCCCAATCCGGAGATCACGCCGATCAGGTGGCGCAAAACCACGCCCGTATGCAGGCGCAGGCCGACCGGCTCAATGCGTCGATGGCAGGGCTCGACCAGCAGCGGCTGATGGCGCTGGCGGATCGCTTCGAACAACAAGGATGTGAAACGCCGCAATAGCCGAGCATTGGCCCGGCGTGCGCCGCGCGCTACATCGGCTCCATGCTGCTTTACACGCATCCGTCCATGCTGCGTCACGAGGCGCCGCCGGGACATCCCGAACACGCCGGCCGCCTGCAATCGGTATTGGATGCGTTGGAGGGCTTGCGGTTGGAGCGCCGCGAGGCGCCGCTGGCCGACGCCGAAACAATCCAGCTCGTTCATCCCGCGCGCTACGTTGAAGCGCTCGAGCCGGCTTTTGCGGAAGCGCAAACAGCGCGCGTGCGTCTCGATTCGGATACGTATCTCTCCGCCGGATCGCGCGAGGCGGCCTACCGCGCCGCCGGCGCGTGCGCCGCCGCAGTGAGCGCGGTGCTGAGTGGCGAAGACGACATGGCGTTCTGCGCCGTGCGTCCGCCTGGGCACCATGCCGAGCCGATCTCGCCGATGGGTTTTTGCATCTTCAACAACGTCGCCATCGCCGCGCTGCATGCGCTCGATGCGCATGGTCTCGCGCGCGTCGCCGTCATCGATTTCGACGTGCATCACGGCAACGGCACGCAAAGCGTGGCCGAGAAAGAGCCGCGGCTGTTTTTCGCCTCCACCCACCAATCGCCGCTTTATCCCGGCACGGGAGACGCCAGCGAGACCGGCCCTGCCCACAACGTCGTCAACGCGCCGCTTCCCGCCGGCGCGGACAGTGCTCAATGGCGGCGCGCGATGGAGACGACGGTATTGCCGGCGCTCGACGCCTTCGCGCCCGAGCTGATCTTGGTTTCGGCCGGTTTCGACGCCCACAAGGCCGATCCCCTCGCGCAAATGGAGCTCGACGAGGCTGATTTCGCCTGGGCGGGGCAGCGCTTGCGTGAGGCTGCGTTACACCACTGCAAGGGCAAGCTTGTTTCGACTCTGGAGGGCGGATACGACTTGCCCGCGCTCGCCCGGTCGGCGGTTGCCTATTTGGGCGCGCTGCAGCGCGATTGAGACCCGCTCGCGGGGAGGGGGCGTCC
Organism: uncultured Alphaproteobacteria bacterium; assembly: GCA_937967725.1. Classification (GTDB taxonomy): domain Bacteria; phylum Pseudomonadota; class Alphaproteobacteria; order Caulobacterales; family Aquidulcibacteraceae; genus Vitreimonas. The sequence goes on from CALBSY010000463.1 coordinate 7,619, forward strand.
GGTCGCGCGAAGGGTCAGAATGACGACGCGGAGGGCGCCGTATGAGACGCTGGATCGCCGTTCAGCCGCGAAGATCGGATCGATCGTCATCGCGCGGCACGGCCAGCCACACGCAGATCGCACCGTACGCATCGACCAGCGCGGCTATCGCGAATGGTGGCGTGGTTATGATCTCGCCCGCCTGCATCCCGATGAGACGCCGCCCGAGCGCCTCTGCGAACTTGCGCGCGCGAGCGACGTAATTTTTGCCTCGACCCTGCAGCGCGCCATCCATACGGCGGAAATGGTCGCCGACGGGCGCGCCATCATAACCGACCCTGTTTTTGTTGAAGCGCCGCTGCCGCCGCCGCCGATCTGGGGCAAGCGCCGCCCGCGGTCGTGGGGCGTGCTTGCCCGCATCGCCTGGTGGCTGGGACGCCACGACGGATTGGAGAGCCGCCAGGAGGCCGAGGTCCGCGCCGAGGCGGCGGTCGCCACGCTGACCGCCCAGGCGCTGCGCGGGCACAACGTGCTGCTGTGCGCCCACGGCTGGTTCAACCGCATGATGCGCCCTGTCTTAAAAAGCCAGGGTTGGCGCGAAGTCGAGGACCGCGGCGACCGCTATTGGTCCTTCCGCCGCTACGAGAAAGTGAAGTGACAGGGCGCCGTCAGCAGCCGGTTTTCATTGTTTCCCGGGCTTGGAGCCCATACTTTTGCCCTCGATGACCAAAGACCAAGCCGATCCCAGCCAACTCAGCTTCGAAGAGTCCTTGGCGGAGTTGGAAAAAATCGTCGCCCATCTGGAGCGCGGCGACGTTCCGCTGGCCGACTCGATTCGCATCTACAAGCGCGGCGCGGCGCTGAAAGCGCGCTGCGAAAGCCAGCTCAAGGACGCCCAGCTCGAAGTCGATCAAATCGTGATGGGGCCGGACGGGCCCCGCACCGAGCCCGCAAAGATCGGGCAATAGGGAGAGAACAAGCAGATGGCCGACGACCCGCAAGACAATGCGCGCCTGCCGATCATTTCCTTCGAGGACTTCCTCAAGGTCGATATTCGCCTGGGCACGATCATCGATGTGAAAGTGTTCGAGGAGGCTAAGAAGGCCGCCTATCAGCTCTGGATCGATTTCGGCGAGCCGCTCGGCGTGAAGAAGTCGAGCGCGCAAGTGTCCGAGAATTACGATCTTGGCGAATTGCTCGGCCGCCGCGTGGCCGCTGTCGTGAACTTCGAGCCGAAGCAGATCGGCAAGTTCATGAGCGAAGTGCTCTGTCTCGGTTT
>CALBSY010000464.1 GCA_937967725.1 uncultured Alphaproteobacteria bacterium
GAACACTTGCGCTTGCTCGAGGGCATGATCGGCCGGTTCGCGCTCTACAATTACGCCGACCGGATCGGCGTCAGCGCTAGCGACGAAGCCGTGGCGCAGCGCATTCGCGACATCCCCTCAGTCAGCAACCCCATCACGGGCACATTCGATCAATCCGCTTACGACGCATTCCTCAACCAGCTTGGCTACACGCGCCCGGAATTTGAAGCGGACATCCGCGGCGATCTCACCACCGATATGCTGATGGAAGCGTTGGTGGCGGGAACACGCGCGCCTTCCAGCTATGGAGCTTTGCTCGTTTCGTATGAAGGCGAGACCCGCGTGGTCAGCATCGCGGAAGCGCCGGCGTCGGCCGTAGGCCAGATACCGGCGCCGAATGAGGCGCAGCTTCAGACATTTTGGGAAGAGAACCAGGAACGCCTGCGCATTCCCGAATTTCGTGCTGTAACGCTGATCTATGCCGATCCCGCGGACTTCGTTGCGCGCGTCGACGTTCCCGACGATCAGTTGCGCGAAGAATTCGAAGCGCGTAGCGCCGCGCTGCAGCGGCCCGAACGACGTACTTACGTACGCCTTTCCGCACAAAACGAACAGCAAGCCAACGATGCCGCTCAACGGCTCAATCGAGGCGAAAGCGCAGAGAGCGTAGCGCAAGCACTTGGGCTGCAAGTCACCCGTGGCGAGAACCAATCGCGCAGCGAAGTCCCCGATCAACGGGTCGCCGAAGCCGTGTTCGCCACCTCGGCGGGACAAGCGCGCGCCGTACGCGGCCAGCTCACACCCTGGGCAGCCGTACGCGTCGAGGCTGTTACGCCGGCGTCCGAGGCGGACTTTGCCAGCATGCGCGAGGAAATTCGACAAGCAATCGCCCTCGATCAAGCCGGCGAGTTGATGAATACCGCCGTGACTACATTTGAGGATGCCCGCGCTTCCGGCGCGCCGGTCGCGGCAGCGGCGCGGCAAGCCGGCCTTCGAGTTGAGACGATCCCGGCCATCTCGGCCAGCGGACGCGATGAACACGGACATGCCATCGAAGCGCTCGCCGACCATGACGATCTCATCGAAATCGCTTTCGAAACTCCCGAAGGAGAAGCCAGCGACTTCCTGCCTCAAGGCAATTCCGATGTGATCGTGGCCGTCGACCGCATCACGCCGTCGCGCGTGCAGCCGCTTGAAGACGTGCGTCAAGAACTCACGCTGGCTTGGATCGCGCGCGAGAGAACGCGGCGGCTGCGCGAGCTCGGCGAGGACATGCAGAACGACGTGCGCAGTGGTCAAAGCTTTGCCGCCGCCGCACGCGCCAACGGCTTCCGCGTCGTCGTGCCTTCGCAATCGATCGACCGGCGCGCCTCCGGGCAGACTCCCGGACGTGGTCTCGCCGTTCAGATTTTTGGCCCGCGCGGAGGAGACGTTGGCGGCGACATGCGGGCCGACGGAGGCTCGGTGCTGGTTGCTCAGGTTGAAGCGATCAACCGCGTCGATCCGTCGGAAAACCCGCAAGCCGTGGAAGCCGGGCGCATGCAGATGCAACAGAGTTTGGTGCAGAGCATGGCGACGACCGTGCAAGCTGAGGTGGTCGCTCGCGCCAACGTGCGCCGCAACGAGGCGCTTATAAACCGGCTGTTCCCACGTGGCGGCGACAGCGAAGAGGCGCAATGAGCGCTGCCGGCGCGCCTTCACCGCCGCTGGATGCATTTTCAGCGGCGTATGCAGAGGGCGGCGGCGTCGTTTGGATCAGCCGGGTCAGCGACTTGGAAACACCGGTCTCGGCGCTGCTAAAGCTCGGACCGGATAAACCAGGCGTGTTCTTGTTCGAGAGCGTGCAAGGCGGCGATTTCCGAGGCCGCTATTCGATCATTGGGCTCA
>CALBSY010000465.1 GCA_937967725.1 uncultured Alphaproteobacteria bacterium
ATCTTCACGTTCGGAGCATGTTCTTTGAGATACCGTCCAACGCCTGAAGTCGTGCCACCGGTGCCGGTGCCGCCCACGAAGGCGTCGAACTTGCCGCCGTCGGTATCCTCAAACAGCTCCTTGCCGGTGGAATGGTAGTGCGCATCGATGTTCCACTGCGAGTGGTACTGATCGACATAGAAGGCGCCCGGCGTGTCTTCAGCGATCTTCTTGGCGACGTTGACGTAATGCTCTGGCGAATCTCCAGGCACGTCGGTCGGAGTAATAATCACCTCGGCGCCATAGGCCTTGAGCGAGTCTTGCTTCTCCTTGCTCATTTTGTCCGGCATCGTGAAAATGCAGCGATAGCCTTTCACCGCCGCGGCCATCGCCAAGCCTTGGCCTGTATTGCCCGACGTGTTCTCGACAATCAGGCCGCCGGGCTTGAGTTTGCCCGCCTTCTCCGCCTGCTCGATAATGTAATGGGCCATGCGATCTTTGATCGATCCGGCGGGGTTCAAGTATTCGCACTTGAGCCACACTTCGGCTGCGCCTTCCGGCACGACCTTGTTTAGCTTGACGAGCGGCGTGTTGCCGATGGCGGACAGGATATTGGGCTTTAATCGCATGCGCGGGGTTTAGAGCGCCGGGGCCCTAAAGACCAGACTGGCGCGGCAATCAGCCCCGCAGCCGGCCTATGCGCTTGATTTCCCACTCCAGCTCGACGCCGTGCTTAGCCTTGACGGCGGCGCGAACCTCTTCACCGAGCCCCTCAATGTCGGCGGCCGTGGCTTCGCCCGTGTTAATGAGAAAGTTGGCGTGCTTCTCACTCACCTGCGCGCCGCCGCGGCGATGGCCGCGCATCCCCGCTTCGTCGTTGAGCTTCCAGGCTGAGAGCTTCTCCCCGTCGGGCCCGAGCGGATTTTTGAATGTGGAGCCGCCCGTTTTTTCCCGGATCGGCTGGGAGTCTTCACGCCGCGCCGTGATCTCAGCCATGTGCGCGGCGACGGCGTCGGGATCATCCGCCGTTCCCTGGAACGTGGCGTCAAGAAACACCAAGCCATCCGGAAGTGCATTGTGGCGATAGGTGAAACCGAAGTCGGCGTTGCTTAGCGTTACGCGCTCGCCGTTGCGGTTGATCGCTGTCGCTTCCACCAACACGTCCTTGGTCTCTCGTCCGTAGCAGCCGGCATTCATGGTCAATGCGCCACCGATTGTGCCAGGCACGCCAACATAGAACTCCAGGCCGGCGATGCCTGCCTTCGCGGCCCCCTTGGCAACCATCGCGTCAAGTGCGCCGGCGCCGGCGCGGATGCGCGCGCCGTCAAGCGGTTCGACCTGCGCGAACGCGCGTCCTGCGAGCCGGATAACGACGCCGCTCACGCCGCCGTCACGCACGATGAGGTTGGTTCCGACGCCAATCGGCATCATGGGCGCATCGTTCGGCAGCGCCGCGAGGAATTGAACGAGATCGTCCGCATCGGCGGGCAGGAAAAGCACGTCTGCGGGGCCACCGACGCGGAACCAGGTGAACGGCGCAAGGTTTTCTTGTGTGAGGGGCTTGCCGCGGACGGGTGGAAGGCTGAGTTCACTCATTGTTGATGGGCTATCGCATGTTGGCGCTGGATGCGGAAGCGCCTGTCGCCCGTAGAATTGGCGCGATGAACTGGCCTTTGCCGCAGGTACACGGCCACCCGCTCGCCGAACCGCGCCAGCCCCCAGAGATAGGAGAATACCATGATGTTGAGAGCTACCCTACTCGCTGCAGCCACGTTGCTCGGCGCTTGCGCTACCGACGAAACGACCATGGGCGACGCCGGCGAACGCGATTGCTTTCGAGCTGAGGCAGTCAACGGCTACAGCATCGTCGACGACCACAACATTCGGGTCAACGTCAGTGCAAACCGCCACTACATTCTGAACACGATGTGGAACGCTAACGATCTGGATTGGACGCAGGCGATCGTCTTGCGTGCGCCGACCGGATGGATTTGCACCGGGCGTACACCCGGCCTGGAAGTGGTCGGCGGGCATCTGGCGCAAACCTACCCCATCCACAGCGTGAGCCGCGATCTCACGGATCACGCGCCCGTTGGCAGCTAAGCCTCCACCGGCAAGCCCGCGCGGCGTGCAATGCGGCCGAGCGCGCCTTTGACGATGACGTCGAGTTGGCTCTTGGGCTGGTAATCCGCCGGCGCGACGTAGCGTACGCGGTCCTCCGCAATGAGGCGGCTGATTTTCTCCAGGGAGCGCGGTTCGGTCCATTGGTACGGGTCAAGCACCGCAATCGCGCAGCCGCCTTGGCTTGTCACCATCTTCATGGACGGAATATCGGTGTCGCCATCGCCGATGAAAATCATGCGCTCGAACGGCAAACTGCGCTCTTCAGCGTGCATCCAGCGATTAATCGCCTCGGTGTCCCAAACGCTCTCAATGCCCTTGTTGATGCGGAAGAGGAACTGCGTTTTTGTGGTATAATTGATCGCCACGCCTGGCCATTTCGCTTCGCCTTGCTTGTCGTAGAGGAATCGCGAGGCGAATACCTGGCGGAAGCGGCCGAAAAGCGCGCAACCTTCGATCATCTCATAAATGCCGGATGAGATGACGTAGTGGTCAAGGTCAAGACCGAGATCGTCGGCGAACGCATCAACGCGCTCGAACCAATGATCGAGACCGTCGAAGAAAT
>CALBSY010000466.1 GCA_937967725.1 uncultured Alphaproteobacteria bacterium
GCCGTCGTCGACCAGGAATTCACGGACGGGGATGCGTCCTTCGGTTTTGAGGCCGATGTCGACGACGACGAAATCGTGCTCGACGGCGACCACCGTTGCCGGGATGACCCGGCCTTCCACCATGCCGCGCGCGCCAAGGCTCTCGTCGAGCAAAGCGGCGAAATCGTCGCGGGAGGGGGTGAGGGAATCGTTCTGGGCTGCTGCAGCCATGCGTATTTCAACTCCAATTGATACGGGCCGACCGGTTGGCTCCGGCGGTCTCGGCCCCACCATGGGGCCGTCCGATTTGGCTTGGCGAAGGCCCGGATGCGAGAAACGTCCCGCTGACCTAGCCGGCCCCGGGACGCGCAAGCGCCGCGTCGACGATGCGACAAGCGGCCTTCACCGCCTCCTCTATAGAAAGGGAGGTGGTGTCCAGCAAGTGCGCGTCGGAAGCCTGGTAAAGCGGCGAATCCGCGCGTTCTCTATCGCGCCGGTCGCGTTCGGCGATCTGGGCCTGCAAATCCGCCAAACTGATCGTCTCGCCGCGAGCGGTCAGCTCGGCGTGCCGGCGCTGGGCGCGGACAGCCAGATCGGCGGTCACGAACAGCTTCACCTCGGCGTCGGGGCAGATCACCGTGCCGATGTCGCGGCCGTCGAGGACGGCGCCTCTGGGATCGGCGGCAAAGGCGCGCTGGGCCCGGCGCAGCACGGCGCGGACAGCGGGGATGGCTGCGACCTTCGACGCAGCGAGGCCGGCTGCGCTGGAGCGGATGCGGTGCGGGTCAATCGCGTCGAGATCAAGCGCCTCCGCCGCCGCGACTGCAGCGGCCTCATTGGCCGGATCGCCGCCGGCATCGGCCACAATAAGCCCGACGGCGCGGTAGAGCGCGCCGGTGTCGAGACGCTTCAGCCCGTAGCGCTTGGCGAGCTCAGCGGCGATTGTGCCCTTACCCGAGGCAGTCGGTCCGTCGACGGCGATGATCATTGCTGCGCCCTCTAGCAGGCCGGGAGAGGCGGCGCGAGGGCGCCGGAGTTCCCTAGCGTCGCGCTTGACTTCGAGCCATGACGCGCGAGGGATTCACGCATGGCGAAAGATGGCGACCTGGCGAGCGAACACTTTGACGTCCTGATCGTGGGCGCGGGCCTGTCCGGGATCGGCGCGGGTTATCACCTGCAGCATCGTTGCCCAGGCAAAAGCTACGTGATCCTGGAGAACCGCGACGCCATTGGGGGCACTTGGGACTTGTTCCGCTACCCGGGCATCCGCTCGGACAGCGATATGTACACGCTCGGTTACAGCTTCAAACCGTGGACCGAGCAGAAGGCGATCGCCGACGGCCCCTCGATCTGGAAATACGTCAACGAGACGGCGCGCGAATACGGCATCGATCGGCACATTCGCTTCAAGCATCGCGTGAAGCGCGCATCCTGGTCGAGCGAGGACGCAATCTGGACAATCGAGGCGGAGCACGCAGGCGCTACTCAGCGGTTCACCGCCAACTTCGTGCTGATGTGCGCGGGCTACTACAAATACGAGGAAGGCTATCTGCCAGACTTCAAGGGCATGGAGCGCTTCGGCGGCCAGATCATCCACCCGCAGCACTGGCCTGAGGATCTCGATTACGAGGGCAAACGGGTCGTCGTGATCGGCTCCGGCGCGACCGCGGTTACGTTGGTGCCGGCGATGACCGACAAGGCGGCGCACGTCACGATGCTACAGCGTTCGCCGACCTACATGATTTCGTTGCCGGCAGTGGATCGGTTCGCGAATTGGCTACGCAAGGTTCTGCCAGAGACGTGGGCCTACAATATCAACCGCGCCTATCGTGTGTTCTTCCAACAATTTTTCTTCCGCTTGGCGCGTTCGCGCCCGAAGGCGACGGCGAAGCGACTGCTCGGACGCGTGGAGGAGCAACTGGGCGCCGACACGGTCAAGCAGCACTTCACGCCGCGCTACAATCCGTGGGAGCAGCGGCTTTGCCTGGTGCCTGACAACGACATGTTCATTGCCGTGCGCGAAGGCCGAGCTTCAGTCGTTACGGATCAAATCGAGACGTTTACCGAGCGGGGCTTAGAGCTCAAATCCGGCGAGACGCTCGAGGCGGATATTGTAATCACCGCGACCGGTCTCAACCTGCAAACGCTTGGCGGAGCGGAGGTGAAGGTCGACGGCAAGGTTGTCGAGACCGGCAAGAGCTTCGCCTACAAGGGCGCGATGTACTCCGACGTGCCGAACCTCATTTCGGTGTTTGGTTACACCAATGCGTCGTGGACGCTGCGCGCGGATTTGATCCTCGAATATGCGTGCCGCCTGATCAATTATCTCGACGAGTACGATTTGGCTTCGGCGACGCCGCGCGTCCGCGGCGAGCTGGAGGAGCGGCCATTCGTGGATTTCTCCTCAGGCTACTTCCAGCGCGCCGCGCATCTGTTGCCTAAACAGACGACAATGGCGCCGTGGAAGCAGAACCAGAGTTATTTCCACGACATCATGGATCTGCGCCATGGCGCCATCGAGGATGGCGTCCTTGAGTTCAAGCGCGCGCCTGTAGCGGCGCCACTGTCCGACGCGCGAGAGCACGCACTGGCCAAATAGCCGTAGCGCCTATGCATGGGCTGGGCTAAACGCGCTGTCTTGCAGCGGGGGCCGCGCGTGAAGTGGATTAGCCTTTTAGTTCTGTTGGCGTTGCTCGCGGGATTGGCGGCGGGGGCTTTGGTGCGCGGCTGGGCGCCTTCGCTAGCCGGCGTTGCCGAGGTGATCGAAGCGTTCGGCGGGCTGTGGCTCAATACGCTGCGCATGACTGTCGTGCCGCTCGTCGTTTCGTTGATCATCACCGGCATTGCCTCGGTAGCCGATGCGGCGAAGACCGGCGGGCTGGTTGGTCGCGCCGTGCTGCTGTTTACGGTGTTGATCTTCACCGCCGCGATGTTCGGCATTGCTGGAACTGAAGCGCTGTTGACGCTGTGGCCGGTCGACCAAGGTGCGGCGCAAGCGTTCGTCGGCGGCGTTGGTGCGGGTGCGGTCCCGATCGCTGAGCCGCCGACCTTTGTGACCTGGCTTCGCGGCCTCGCGCCGGCCAATCCGGTAGCGGCGGCGGCGAACGACAACATCCTGCAACTGGTCGTTTTCGCGGTGTTCTTCGGCTTTGCCGCTACGCAATTGCCGGCGAATTTGCGCGGCAGCATCGTCGATTTCTTCCGCGCCGTTTCCGAGGCGATGATCGTCGTCGTTCGCTGGATTTTGCTGGCAGGTCCGATTGGCGTGTTCGGTCTCTCCATCGGCGTCGGCCTGCGTGCTGGCATAGGCGCGGCTGGCACGCTGGCGCAGTACGTGGCGATCGTTACAGCGGTGACTGCTGGAGCGACGGTGCTCGCCTGGGTCATCGCGGTGACATGGGGCCGGCAGCCGATCGGACGCTTTACGGCGGCGGCGGCGCCGGTTTGGGCCATCGCCGCTTCGACGCAATCTTCGCTGGCGTCGCTGCCGGCCATGTTGCAGGCGGCGCTCGGCGGCTTGCGAATACCGCCGCACGTCGCTGACGTGACGCTACCGCTCGCGGTGGCGATTTTCCGATTTACCAGCCCTGTGGCTAATCTCGCCGTCAGCTTTTTTATCGCGCATCTCTACGGGCTCGAGCCGACCCTGGTGCAGGTCGCCGGGGCCGTCGTTGTGGCGTTCGCCGTTTCAATCGCATCCGTCGGCCTGCCGGGCCAGGTGTCGTTCATTGCGTCCATTGCGCCGATTTGCCTGGCCCTTGGCGTGCCTATCGACTTGCTTGGCATTTTGATCGCGGTCGAAGTGATACCCGACATTTTCCGTACGCTCGGCAACGTCACGGCCGATCTTGCGGCCACGTCGATCCTCGCGCGACGCGAGCCGCGCGAGGATGTAACACGGAGCGAAGCCGGCGACGTCTAGCGGAATTGAGCGCAGGCGTCGGCGTAGTGCGCCTCGACTTGAGCAATACGTTCGGCCGAGCTTGCGCCTGCCACCGTCATATCGCTCTGCGCGGCGGCGTAGGCATCGCCCTGCGCGGGGATACGGTCACCGAACGAGCGAGCAGCGATACGCACCTCTGCCGGCATCAGCGCCTGCGCCACGCCGGCAGTCACACAATCGCAGAAGCCGAAATTCTCGTGCTGTTGACACGAGGCGCGATAGGCGCGGCGAGCTTCGCCGACCTCACGATCGCTCGCGAGGGCGCGCGCATCGGGTATCACGGTGGGCGAACCGGTGGCCGGCGCGACCATGGGCGTGGTTTGCTCCAAGGTCTGCTGCGTCTGCAGCGACGGATCGTACATGCCGTCCGGGTTGAGCGGTTTGGTCTGAGCAATAGCGAATGTGGTTATCGACGCCGCCGACAGCAGCGCGGCGGCGGCAAGCATCTTGCGCATGGCGCGTCTCCTCTGTTCTGCGGCCTAAACGCGCTGTGCGGAGGAGAGTTGCGCGGGAACCCGAAATTGAGCGCGGCCAACGGCGCCGTGTCCGTGAGGCAGATCAAAGCCGCTCGATGTTTCCACCCAGCCCTTGCATGCATGTAACGAAATCAGGAAACGAAGTGGCGATCATGTCGGCGTCATCGACGGTGACGGGCTCTTTCGAGGCCATGCCGAGAACCAGGAACGACATCGCCACGCGATGGTCGCCAAGGGTGCGGATGTTGGCGCCGCCGCGAACGCTCTTCGGACCCTTGCCGTTGACGACGAGGCCGTCCTCCAGTTCCTCCGCGTCCACGCCGCACGCCCGCAAACCGTCTACCATCAGCGATATGCGGTCGCTTTCTTTCACGCGCAGTTCGGATGCGCCGACGATGCGGGTTTCGCCTTCGGCGAAGGCCGCCACCACGGCGAGGATGGGGAATTCGTCGATCATCGCCGGCGCGCGTTTGGCAGGCGGGACCGCTCCATTGAGCTTGCTCGCCGTCACCACCAGATCGGCGATCGGTTCATCGATCGGATCGCGCCGTTCTTCGTAAGCGATCTTGCCGCCCATTTCGAGCATGGTTTCGAAGAAGCCGAGGCGTAGCGGATTGACAAGCACGTCTTGGATACGCACCTCGGACTTGCCCAGGATGAGAGCGGCGGCCACGGGAAATGCCGCGGATGAAGGATCGCCGGGCACATAAATATTGGCGCCCTTCAATTTGCGCGGGCGCACGCGTGGGCGCATGCCGCCATCGACTTCGATCGCATCGATGTCGGCGCCAAAAACTTTGAGCATGCGTTCGGTATGGTCGCGCGAGCGCTCCGGTTCGATGAGGACGGTTTCGCCTTCGGCCTCGAGGCCAGCGATAAGCACCGCGGATTTCACCTGCGCCGACGAGACCGGCGAGCGATACGTAATACCTTTGAGGTTGCCGCCGTGCATGATGAGCGGCAGGCGGTTGTTGCTGGTGTCGAAGCGCGCACCCATTTGGGTGAGCGGCGCGATGACGCGGTTCATGGGCCGCTTACGCAATGAAGCGTCGTCATCGAAGCGCGCGGTCAAGGCGAGAGGGCAGGCCGCGCCCATGAGCAAGCGCGCGGCCGTTCCCGAGTTGCCGCAATCGACGGTCTCGCGTGGTTGGCTGAAACCGCCGGCGCCGGCCACCATCCAACGGCCGTCGTCGGCTTGGCTGACCTCCGCGCCGAACTGCGTTACGGCGGCGATGGTGGCGCGCACGTCGTCGGATTCCAGCAGGCCATCGATCTCGGTGCGCCCTTCCGCCAGCGCGCCGAGAATGAGCGCCCGGTGAGAAATCGATTTGTCGCCGGGTGGGCGGGCGCGCCCGCTCAATGGCCCGGCAAATCGCGCTCTGAGGCGCATCTGGTCACCTGTTTTGGCCAGCGCTGGATGGAAGCGACAAAGCTTTTGACAGGCGCGCCCGATAGTGGCAAGCGAGCGCCCCGCGCGAACAAGCGTGGAACTAATGGAGACCGGGTTGGCTAAGACCGATTTGGGCGACAAGCAAGTCTGCCCGAACTGCGGAGCGAAGTTCTACGACCTGCGGCGCCGCCCGGCGGTCTGCCCCAAGTGCACAACCAGCTTCGATCCCAGCGATGAAGGCGTCCGCTCCAAGCGTGGGCGTTCGCGGGTGGCGGCGCACGACGCCGATTACGAGGACGACGAGGAACTCGAAGACGTCAAGGCCAAGAAGAAGGGTGACGACGACGACGAAAGCGAGGACGAGGACGCGGAGGCGGAAACCGCCGAGGTGGACGTCGAAGCTGACGCTGAGCCGCTGGTCACCGACGATGACGAAGAGGATTCCAAGCCCAGCGGCTCAGCAGACGAGCTGCCGGAAGGCTTCTCCGGGGATGAGGCCGACCTTGGCGACGACAGTGACGACGACTCCGTGCCGCTCTTGGAGGATGAGGAGGATTTCTCCGAAGACGAGATTGGCGAAATCACAAGCGAGGACGAGGACGACGACAGCAGGAACTGAGGCCGCTTGTACGGCCGCTGGGCGGAGCGTAGGTTCCGCCTTCCCAATCTACCGAGTTTCGCCGCTCCGCCCGGAGCGGCGGCGCTGATCGGGGCCATAGCTCAGTTGGGAGAGCGCTTGAATGGCATTCAAGAGGTCAGGGGTTCGACTCCCCTTGGCTCCACCATCAGCTTAGAACGCGCGCGCGCAGACGCCCCAGCTCCCATAGATCGTTGCGTGTGAAGCCGAGACGGGTGTTGATGGCGGCAAGGACAGGCTTGCCGAGTTTCTTCTCCAGCGCGTCGAGACGCGCGAACATGTCTTTCTCGGCCACGCCGATCTCGATCTTAGCGCCCGATTGGCTGGCGTGAATGAGTTCTTCGGCGCGCAGCACTAACGCCGTCTTCAATTCCACGTAGGCGAAGGCGTCGTCCGCCGCGCCTGCGCCGAGGCGGTTGACGGCGTGGCGGACGGCTTGACCGGCCTCGCTCTCGGCGAAGCGGCCGCTGCGAATGTCTTCAAGCGCTTGGCGGTGCGCGGCTTCGTCGGACTTCAGCCATTGCTGAGTCGCGCGTTCGCTGCGCGCCAAGGTGAGAAACAGCATCAGCGGCACAAGCAGGAGCGTCAGCGCCATGATCAGGATGGGCTGATGCGGAAAATGATTGAATCCCGAATGCACCGCCATCGCGACAGCGAGGCCTGGGAGGAAAAGCAACGGGTTGAAGCGATAACCCGCAGCGGCCGCTTCGGCTTGGCGCTCAGTCATTTCGTGGGAGATCACGGCGAAGAGCGCGGTGGCCCCGCCATGCATGATCGCGGTGCCGAAACCGCGCACCAGCCAGGCGCTGATATTGGCGTCGGCGACTTCGGTGGTGAGGTACCACATGTTCTCGACCACCGAGAATCCGGCGCCCACCGCGAACCCGGCGATGGCGGCGTCGAGCTTGAAGCCGATGCGGTTCATGACAAAGAGCGCCAGAATCGGCGCCGCCTTCAGGCTCTCCTCGATCACCGGCGCCACGTAGCGCGTGTAGCTGGAAAAACCGATCGGGAAGCCGTCCATCACACGCCAGTTGGCGATGAAGCTTAACGCCGCCAGCGCACCGCCGCATACGAGCAAGAGCGCGATCACGCGTGCGGTGATGAGGTTAAATACGTCCAGGCGGTCGAACACGACCAGCATGACCAAGACAGGCGCCGCTGAGATTAGCGCCTTCAGCAATAGATCGGCGTCCATCACATGATCTTCAGCGAGATCAGCACTTCGCTGCCCCGGCTTTCGCCATCCTCGAAGCCTTCGGCGTAGCCGAGTGAGAGCACCATTGGCAACCTGTGCGCCACGGTGAAATTCCAATCTGTTTGCACGCCCACGGTTTGCAGCGAGCGGCGATCGCCGTTGGCGCGCTCGATTTCCATGGCGCCGGCGAAGATGGCGGGACGCATCGAGCTTAAAAAGATGCTGTCGACGCCGATGTCCTCGAACCTGAGCGGCGGCAGATTAATTTCGCCGACGCTGCGCACGAAGGTTGGCGCGTCGATTTCATTAATCTCGAAGCCCGGGAAGCTGTAGTATTCGCGATACCGCTTCACTTCACGATCATCGACGTAATTGTTGCCGAACGCGCCCATGTAGAAACTGCTGAGCGGGCTCGCATCGTCACCGCCCGCGGTCCCCGCGGCGCTGTACAGCCACGCCGAGGCGTTGTTGATCGGCAGCGGCACGCCGAAATCGATCCCGCCGCGCACGCTAGGGAAGGTTTCGCCATTAGCGCGCTCGGCGCCGGCCGCCAGATCCCAGCGCCAGCCGCTCTCATGATCTACTGCGCCGAGCGAGCGTGTCGTGTTCGAATAGCTGAGTTCGGCGCTAACGCTACCCAGCGTGTCGAACTGCGTCTGTACTTCTTGCGCCTCTGGCAAAGTGTCTAGGCCGGTGTAGTAGGCGGCTTCGACGTTAAGATTGAGCTGGCGCGGCGGGTCGTAGATGAAATTGCGGTGATAGCCGACGATCAGCGCGTCGCCGGCGCGCGAGCGTTCAGTGGGGCCAAACAGATCGTAGAAATCCGCGCCGTTGTGCCTGTAGCGGAAGCTCCAACGCAAAGGCTAATACTCGATGT